>NZ_JADBRK010000006.1:0-262060 GCF_014930595.1 Enterobacter cloacae complex sp. P42RS | reverse complement strand
TCCCGGGCCCCCCGGCCCGGGGGGGAGGGCAGCAGACCGCATTTACCCTGGGCAAAAAAATCCCGGCTTGTATGCCGGGATTTTCTTATCTGGATAATCTTAGAACTGATACGTCACACCCAGCGCAACGATATCATCGCTGCTCACGCCCAGCTTATTATCGTCGTCAATCTGGTTGATTTTATAATCAACAAACGCGGACATGTTTTTGTTGAAGTAATACGTGGCGCCCACGTCAATATATTTCACGATATCTTCGTCGCCAATGCCTTCGATATCTTTACCTTTGGACTGTACATAACCCACGGATGGGCGCAGACCAAAGTCAAACTGATATTGTGCAACCACTTCGAAGTTTTGCGCTTTATTTGCAAAACCACCGGAGATAGGGGCCATATTGCGGGTTTCAGAATAAATAGTGGCCAGGTAAATATCGTTCGCGTCGTATTTCAGACCGGTTGCCCAGCCCTCGGCTTTTTTACCTTCACCGCGCGCCTGCAGGTTCTGCGCGTTGGTGCGATCGGAGCTGGCATAAGCACCAATGACGGAGAAATCGCTGCCGCCGAAGTCATAGGCCAGAGACGTACCAAAGCCGTCACCGTTCTGCTTTTTCACGTCGCGGTTTTCGTTTTTGCCCTGGTACTGCAGGGTCATATCAAGACCGTCTACCATGCCAAAGAAGTCGGTATTGCGGTAGGTGGCCAGTCCGGAGGCACGTTTCGTCATGAAGTTGTCGGTCTGTGCCAGGCCGTCACCGCCGAACTCAGGGAACATATCGGTGTATGCCGCGACGTCATAAAGCGCGCCCAGGTTACGACCGTAATCCAGTGAACCAAAGTCTTTCAGTTTAATACCGGCAAACGCCAGACGTGTTTTCTGCGAGGAGTCGCTTTCAGCTTTGTTACCTGCGAATTCAGCTTCCCAACGGCCATAGCCCGTCAGCTGATCGTTAATCTGGGTTTCGCCTTTAAAACCGAAACGAACGTAAGTCTGGTCACCATCTTTGGTGTCATCATCACTGATATAGTGCATAGCTTTCACTTTGCCGTACACGTCCAGTTTATTACCGTTTTTATTATAAACTTCTGCTGCGTGAACAGATGCGGAAGCCACCACGCCCATAACCACTAATGCCAGAGTGCTCTTTTTCATTTTCGATCCTGTCTTATAAACGCGCTTTAAAAATTCGCTGGACGATAAGCTGATGCTTAAGTCCCGTGAAAAAACAGGAAGGGTTTTATCGTTCTGGAATGAAACTTTTATGACAAACTAAGATTAATTTTAAAAAACTGTGATTTATTATTATGGTAATAAATTTGTCAAATTCTGCCGCTACGCTTCCTGATCCCGCGCAACAAAGTGCCTGGTGATGCACTAAGGCAGTTGGCAACCGGGCTGACTCCTGTTAAAACGTTCGTTCGACATTACTTTCCCTTATCGTTGAACGGCAGAGAATCATGAGTGACAGCCAGACGCTGGTGGTAAAACTCGGTACCAGTGTGTTAACAGGCGGATCGCGCCGCCTAAATCGCGCCCACATTGTTGAGCTTGTACGCCAGTGCGCTCAGCTGCATGCCGCAGGGCACCGTATTGTGATTGTGACCTCCGGGGCGATTGCCGCCGGGCGTGAACACCTGGGTTACCCCGAACTCCCCGCGACGATCGCCTCTAAACAGCTGCTGGCCGCCGTGGGACAAAGCCGACTCATTCAACTCTGGGAACAGCTGTTCTCTATCTACGGTATTCACGTCGGGCAGATGCTGCTGACGCGTGCGGATATGGAAGACCGGGAGCGCTTCCTGAATGCCCGCGATACCCTGCGCGCGCTGCTGGACAACAATATTGTTCCCGTTATCAACGAAAACGATGCCGTTGCCACCGCTGAAATAAAAGTGGGCGATAACGATAACCTCTCTGCGCTGGCCGCCATCCTGGCCGGTGCCGATAAACTCCTGCTTCTGACCGATCAGCAGGGGCTGTTCACCGCCGACCCGCGCTCCAACCCGGAAGCCGAGCTGATTACCGATGTTCATGGTATCGACGATGCGCTGCGCGCCATCGCCGGTGACAGCGTGTCCGGCCTCGGAACGGGCGGGATGGGGACCAAGCTGCAGGCCGCCGACGTGGCGTGCCGCGCCGGTATCGACACCATCATTGCCGCGGGCAGCCGCCCTGGCGTGATTGGCGACGTGATGGAAGGCATTTCCGTTGGCACCCGCTTCCACGCCCAGGAATCCCCGCTGGAGAACCGCAAGCGCTGGATCTTTGGCGCGCCGCCTGCCGGTGAACTCACCGTTGATGAAGGGGCAACCGCGGCGATTCTGGAACGAGGGAGTTCATTGCTTCCTAAAGGAATTAAAAGCGTGACAGGCAACTTCTCCCGTGGTGAAGTGATCCGCATCCGTAACCTTGAAGGTCGCGACATCGCGCATGGCGTAAGCCGCTATAACAGCGATGCCTTGCGCCGCATTGCGGGCCACCACTCGCAGCAGATCGACGCTATTCTGGGCTATGAATATGGCCCGGTTGCCGTGCATCGCGATGACATGATTATTCGTTAAGGAGCCAGAACATGCTGGAACAAATGGGCGCAGCCGCGAAGGCCGCCTCTTACAAACTGGCGCTCCTTTCCAGCCGCGAGAAAAACCGCGTGCTGGAAAAAATCGCTGATTATCTGGAAGCACAGTCTCAGGACATTTTGCTTGCCAACGAGCAGGATCTGCTGGAAGCGCGTCGAAACGGCCTGAGCGAAGCGATGCTCGACCGCCTGGCGCTGAACCCGGCGCGTCTTAAAAGTATCGCCGACGATGTCCGTCAGGTTTGTAATCTGGCCGACCCGGTAGGGCAGGTGATTGACGGTGGGCTGCTCGACAGCGGTTTGCGTCTGGAGCGTCGCCGCGTGCCGCTCGGCGTCATCGGCGTGATTTATGAAGCCCGTCCAAACGTGACGGTTGACGTCGCTTCCCTGTGCCTGAAAACCGGTAATGCCGCCATTCTGCGCGGTGGGAAAGAGACCTGGCGCACCAACGCCGCGACGGTGAAAGTCATCCAGCAGGCGCTGGAAGAGTGCGGTTTGCCGGCGGGGGCCGTGCAGGCGATTGAGAGCCCTGATCGCGCGCTGGTCAACGAGATGCTGCGCATGGACAAATACATCGATATGCTGATCCCACGCGGTGGCGCGGGCCTGCACAAGCTGTGCCGTGAGCAGTCGACCATTCCGGTCATCACGGGCGGCATCGGCGTATGCCATATCGTGGTAGACGACAGCGCCGAAATTGAGCCAGCGCTGAAGATTATCGTCAACGCCAAAACCCAGCGTCCAAGCACCTGTAACACCGTGGAAACGCTGCTGGTGCACCAGGGGATTGCGAGTACTTTCCTGCCAGCCCTGAGCAAACAGATGGCGGAGAGCGGGGTGACGCTGCACGCTGATACCAATGCCCTCGCGCTGCTCCAGGGTGGCCCGGCTAGTGTGGTTCCCGTAAAAGCGGAGCAGTACGACGACGAGTTCCTGTCGCTGGATCTGAACGTGAAGGTGGTTGCGGATCTCGACGACGCTATTGCGCACATTCGTGAACACGGCACGCAGCATTCTGACGCGATCCTGACGCGTACGCTGCGCAATGCCGATCGCTTTGTGAATGAAGTGGATTCCTCTGCGGTATATGTGAACGCCTCCACCCGTTTCACGGACGGCGGCCAGTTCGGACTTGGCGCGGAAGTGGCGGTCAGCACGCAGAAACTGCACGCGCGCGGTCCGATGGGCCTTGAAGCGCTGACCACCTATAAGTGGATCGGCTTCGGTGACGATACGATTCGTGCGTAAATAGTCACGGGTGATGCAAAAATAGCCGTTTGATTCAAAAGGGCATTGACGCATCACCCGGTTAGATCTAACCTTTTGCCCCGTGGTTACACTCGTAACCGGCCTCTCAGGGCCGATATAGCTCAGTTGGTAGAGCAGCGCATTCGTAATGCGAAGGTCGTAGGTTCGACTCCTATTATCGGCACCAGTTCTCTCAAAAAGTTACGCATCATTAGCTCCCTTCTTATCTGCACGATGGGGCAGATTTGGGAAAGAAGCTCCCAAATTCGCATCAATTCTAAGCGCATGCTTGAGCATTCAACTGTTGCGTCTTCTCCTGCTCAGGTTGAAGCAGAGATGGATTTAATGAACGTTATCTTCAACGATTCGGATCTAAATTAGCAGGAAGCAAACATTCTCGACTACCTGAAGAATAAACGCGCATCGGTTAAATCATTGGTATCTACTCATTCTTGGCCTTGATCAGTTAAGCGAACATGTCAGCGCGATGCTCAAAGGCAGCCAGCGGCAGACACATTCAGAAGAGAAGCAGGCCGCCTGAGGGCGGCTTTTTTCTGCCCGGAGGGAAACATAACGATGCTATTAAGTAAATCAGCCTACGCCAGGCATATGGGCGTCAGCCGGCAAACTATTTGCGGCTGGATAGCCCGCGGTGAAATTGTTATTTCAGGCGATAAAGTGGATGTCGAAGCATCGCAGGCTAAACAAAATTCTGCTGGTGCAGGCGAACACCAGACTGAAATGACATGGGCGCAGGCCGCCGCATGGGTATGGAAGCATGACGGCGGGAAAGAGTTGCCGGCTGATATTGATGCTGGCCAGCGTATAGAGGCAGCAGCCGCTGAGCTGGGTTTTGATGTTCAGCACGAGCCCGATGAACAATTGCTGATTCTCTTCCGGCCGGATGAAGAAACCCACAGCTTCTATGGCAAAGACCGTGCAGCAGGCGCTTTACGGTTTCTTCGCTCTGAGCTGGCTTACGTTGCCACAATGCACCCCGATACGCTGGATGACTGGAACAAAACTGGTTTAATGTCACTCTGCCTGCTGGACGGCGAAAAACTGTAAACCCCCCAGCCCCTCAAACTTGACACTTTTCGCGAGATACTGGGAAAAGTGTCAACCCAACCTAACGGATCCTGACGCCTACGAACAGCAGCTACAGCAGAAGTGTAAAGGGCTGGCGTTGAGATTTGTTGAGCCTTGGCTGTTAACTTTTGTTAATCCTGATGCGAAGCAGGGCAGGTGTCAGCCTGTTATGGTTTGTTATGCCTTACTAGGGAAAACTAGGGGGAAAGTGTCAACCGCTACCGCTTCAGAAAACTTCAGGTGCACGAACTCGTGAAGGGGAGGTGTTAAGCGCTCCCCCTTTGCAACCATCCTCGACCCTCTTTCAGATCGCTGTTCTGGTTTGCCCTGACACTGGCGTTCAGATTGAGTTGTCAAAAGTTGTCACCCACCGTCAGCGCCAGTGGGGATTTTTGGCAGAACGCGCTCTAAGTTACAGTTGCTTCATTCTGTAATGAATAACTTATATATAGTTTTAAGAAGGTATCTTTCTAACAGTGATTTAGATCACGCTATTTACCGCAATGATAATGTAGTGGTAAGTTCTTGCTTAAAGTTTAGACTATGAAAAAGTTTCACTTTCTGTTCTTGTATTGTATTATCTTAAAATCTAATTAGTAGTTGTAATGACGTTGTTGACTTTTTAATTTTATTTTGGGTGATGAGGCAGTTAAATTGGAGGTTAAATGATTTATGGATATTCAAGAGTATTTTACTAAGTTAAATGCAGAATCCCAAACCGTCTTCGAACAGTCTATTTATCAAAAAGAAACTTTAGGCAAACTTCACCATTTGTCTTCGTGCATATACGAGATGTCAAATGTCTTGAGAGACCCTCAAGAAAAAAGAATTTTAGAAACAGTTAGCGCTCAACTAGAATCATCAAACTATAGTTTAATTGTGGGTTTATATAGACAAGCATTTTCATCACTAAGACTCGCACTTGAAATGGGGTTGGGAGCTATTTATTTTTCTGCCAGTAAATTAGAAATGCATGAGTGGCTTGATGGACGAAGGGATATAAAATGGTCAAGGATAATTGATGAAGATAATGGCGTGTATTCCAAAAGATTTATTATGGCATTTTTCCCAGATTTAGTAGATGATGCTGGCGAATATCGAGCTAATGCAATTGGCGTTTATAGAAAACTTTCAGAATATGTTCATGGCAACAACGAGACATGGATAAATGGAAGTATCAAAATCATGTATAAAAATGAGCTCTTCGAACAATATTGTCAGTATTACAAGAGTGTAACTGAATCTATATTGTTCGCAGCTACGTGTAGATACGCGAAAACTTTTGATGATAATGAGCGCGAATCTATGCAATTTTTGCCAGAAGAATTTAATCATATAGAAAAAATTAGAGAATTATTCGGTATATCATAGGAATGAATTATGAGTGAATTTTATCTACGTACAGAAAGCATTAAACAATCAGATATTCTATCCTTGTCAGTTGTAAATTCAACTGACAGAGGCATTCTTGAAGCTCTGAAATCTAATGAACCTTGTCTTCTTGAGGGCTCAAGAGGTACTGGTAAGTCATTCCTTATGAGGGTTGCGGAATTAGAGTTAGAAGAAGGGGATAAGGCATGCGTAACAGTATTTGTTCCCTTCAACATGAGCTCTTTGATAACTACCGATGATAACCTTCAGTTTTATCATTGGATGATGGCTAAGACATTAAAATACTTACTTAATAAGCTTAGAAAAATGGGGATGGTTGTTTCAGGCTTGACTTCTAATTTGCTCAGTAATGATCATAATGACACAGAAGAAAGCGTTGAAACCAGTTTGAAAGAAATCGTAAGACTTTTCGAAGATTCTTATAAAGGAAAGATTGCTGTTGATATATCATCACTACCTGATATTGAAGATGTCAAAGAGGCAATACAAATAATTTGTGAGGAGAATAATCTAGATAGAGTTGTTTTCTTTTTTGATGAGGCGGCGCATGTATTTAGACCTGAGCAGCAACGTCAATTCTTTAGTTTATTCAAAGATCTTCGTTCACCATATATTACATGTAATGCGGCTATTTATCCTGGAGTTACTCACTTTGGTGATTCTTTTGAACCAATTCATGATTGTGTATTCAAAAAACTCGAAAGAAATATTTTAGAATCAGATTATCTTCAATATTTCAAAGATATTGTATTTAAGCAATCAGATGAGTCGCTAAAGAAAGAGATAGACAATCAAAGAGATCTTTTCAACACGTTAGCTCTTGCTTCAGGCGGTAATCCTCGAATGTTGTTGAGAACGTTGCAAGATCTATCAAAATTAAATGCTAGTGGAGTTAACGCCATAATAAAGTCCTTTTATCGAAATCAAATTTGGACAGAACATACTGATTTGGGTGAAAAGTACAAGGGGCATCGTGAAGTTATAGATTGGGGTAGAGATTTCTTGGAGAACTCTGTTATACCTCGAGTAGAAGATTATAATAAGACTCGAAGAGATAAGGGTACAGATGAATCTACAATTTATTTTTGGATACATAAAGATGCGCCAGAGCCAGTTAAAGAATCTTTAAGGCTTTTAACTTATACTGGGATTATTAGAAAGATCGATAGTGCTGTTAGAGCCACCAGATCTGAGCTTGGTACAAGATATGAAATAAAATATGGGTGCATGTTATCTTTAGAAAGTAACCCACATTCTGACTCAAAAGAATTTTACAAAAATTTGTCTGTTAAAAAATTCCCTGAGTTTGGTAAGAACCACTCAAGCTATGCCGGAAGTGAAAAACTTCTTAATAAGCATGAACTTCAGTATGAAGAGTCCTTAAGATCTCTCCTGAAAAAACCAATTAATGTATTGGTAGCACTCACAAAATGGCAAAAAGAAAGATTACAGTCTGTTGGCATCAATACAATTGAAGATCTTCATAGTAATACTGAAGAAAGCCTAATTGAAAAAATATATGGAGTAGGCCCTTCGAGAGCTCGAACTATGAAAAATGCTGCGACTGCAGAACTTCTTGAATATATTTCAGGTTGATATCCTGATGTTGGAGAATATATTCTGCGAAGTGTATTATCTTTATGCAGTTAACTGAATTTTTTTGACTATAGCACCATAACTTCACCTCCATTCGGTGGAGTTGTGGTGTATTTTAAAGCTCAGATTCTAGCGTTCTTGACACAAAATCATCGGATTTATCATCGAAACACTGCGATCTATTGAGTAGATAAAATATTTTGGGGGTACTTGTGGGGGTATCTTGAAAAATGAAATAGAAATAAATTATTATAAATCAACAGCTTGTTATGTTTTGTGTTGTTCCTATTATTGCATTCACACAAAAAACCTTTAAAAACAATAAGTTAAGGCGATTATCGCTCTTAAGGTACAGTCTTTCTTTAAGGGATTCTATGACCAACAGTTGCCGCTATGGTTAACAGTGGCTATTCAGGGACGTTAACATGTAGCGGCCTGTAGTTGTAAAGCTCGAACAGGTACAAAGCGTGAATAGTCCACACGAACCGCTATCAACTCGAAGCTGATGACGCTGCCAACGTCTCTAAATCCTCCCGAAACAGATTGATCACACGCATTTAAGCCCGATGTGTGGCCCTACGAGCCACGTAAACAGGTGAATAGTGGTGCACACGACATGCAGGCTCTGCCAGCGCTTCGCTCACGCTCCGAAAGGTACACGAGCACCCTGATAAGGTGTGATCCTTCTGACAATCTGATTTGGTCACTTGTGACTTTCGCAAAGCGAAACCAACCAGGTTGGCCAGATGAAGTCGCTGCGCTCCGCTTGTTGCTTGTACCACTAACGGGGCTTTATGGATGCTATTGTCTGAAATCTGATACATTGCACAAACATCATGTGGATTGCTGTAAAGTTCATCAGTATGATTGCTTGCACAATTAGCGATTGGGAAAACACTTCTGGAAGATAAGGGACGAGACGATATGAAAGTGACTGATGAGGCTTTGTTACGTTCAGGGTTTACACCATCGGATTTGCAGAAGATAAAAAACAACGTTGAAAGCTACGGCGGAACCTTGGGGGAAGCGATTCAGGATCTGGCTAATCGATTCAGGGTTGTTTTATGGATAACATCGGCATGTCTGATGGTTTTTATCATTTTAGTGTTGTTTTCTGCGAAAGAAACCGTCGTGGGTGGTGGTATATCAATTCTGATCGCAATAGTCATCGTTGCATTTATTCAGCCGCCAGTCCTTTCTTACAAATCCTGGCGGTTCTGGAGAAAATTCAGAGGTTAATGGTTCGATGTGTCAGTAGAAAGCAGGTCAAATATTACTTTGGCCTTAAGTCCATAACCTACTATTTTCATTGTTAATTTTGGGCGGCTCATCGTATCGACCTTGCGATAGAAATCACGGGGCATCCATTTAAATAGCCTCCATGCTTCGGGTCTTCTGGCTAATCCAAAGATGCTATATACATTTGCAGTTAACGTAATAGCGTTATAAATCGCAAGTCCTGTTTCAGGCTTGAAACCCATAAACTGGGCCGCTTCCATAGTGCCATCAGCCACAAATCCCTCTGTTTTATATTGTTTTCCATATATACCGGGAATGATTTCTTTTGACAGACCGTTAATGCCATCTGTTACAAGGATAGCCCCTGCCAGCATACCTAAAGGTGTCATCGTTGCGACCATCAACGCACCGCCAGCAATTGCCATTCCAGAAACCACAATGTGAATAGCTGAAATCACGTATCCGACGATTTTATTATTTTCCTTAACAAACTCAACCTTCGCGTAAAGCTGTGCGGACTTGGTTTTTAACAGACGCTCTTGTTCAAGCAGATTATCTGTTTCAGCACGAAGATTTTTGATGCATGCAATGCATTCTTCATCGGTTTTAGCTCGTCGTGCTGTTTCAAATTCTTTATCTACAACCTGTTTTATCTCTTCGACAAACTTGATTCGTGTAAGACCATCTTGCAAATAGAATGCTGACAGTCGGTTTGCTGTTTCGACGAGTTTCCGGGCTTCAAGATTCACCATGGTATCTGACCATGTTCTGTTCCAGCCCCTGTTGAGCAGCGCAATATCCATTAAAGACTCCTTCCCAAAATGTGTCTGGTCATTTTACGTGCAATAAGGTCGAAGATAACAGGAAATACTTTCACAACCCGCCCCCGTGGGTGTCCCGTTGTTTTATCCTTCCAGTTTACATTCTCCTGCTGAAAATATCCCCGCCTCTGTTGGACCGCTGCTAGGCCGTCAGCCCAGGACCTCGGTGAAAAGCGCTTTTCTTCGCCAAATATCGCTACGTGATGCCTTCAGCGACACGCCTCACTGCAACAAGGAGTGCAGTTACACAATGCTGCTTTGGGCTGACGCAAGGGAGATAACTTGATGTTTTGAAGTGCGTCTGTTCACTAATTGTACAGTCATTTAACATATTGTATCTTATAAGTACTTGGCTTTTTTGGTCAGGTATTGCTTTTCGGCGCGTTGGCGTGAAGCGGGGTATACAACAGCGATTTGATCAACAGAAGGATAGCATTCGGGAGGATTTGAGGTGAGTTTACTTGTTCAAGGATTTTGGATGAGTTTGTCTGGTCACCCCACAACTTCAGGTTTCAGGCCTTTGATTCTGCCAGAGCATTAAACGCCATAAAAGCATACTTTTCTATTCACCAGCAGATACAAAGCCACTACGGCGACGTTACCACAACGGGTAGAAGGTCTACCCTCACCTGGCGAAATTCTCCCGTCCTGGCGGTCATAGATGCGTATCTTTTTCCACACCAGCGCATGCAGTCCCATCAATCCCTTCTACGCTTCACCAGAAGCCCTCAGCGGCGATTTCTAGCACCAGATATAACTGGCGTACCGATAATCCATGACTTCCCACAGCGCGATACAGGATTCACCAGAGGGCATCTGTCTTGATGACAGTACGTCGTCTTGCCCTTGAATAGCATTAAGTGTCGCCGCATAAGCAACTTAATCCTCGTCATCATTCTGTAATACCCTACGCAGGATTCGGCTCGATTCCAGTATCGGCAGATCTTCCATTAATAACGCCGATCGCGATGGCAATTTATTAAACAAGCGCTCTGTTTGCGAGGCGAGATAGGCCACCAGAGGATGTGCGTCATGGTCGCCTGAAATCAACTCCACGTTGTATTGCGTGACCGTGCCTTCACCAAAGACCCCCGAGCAGTAGTTGGTCCCTCCCAAGTATCTGAAGTCTTCAATAAAAAAGCTGAACATGCGCATTATTTTGTGAGCATCGCGTTGGTCAGTACGGTTGTCTGCTATCCGAAACAGTATGGTATTACCTTCAATGTCATATTGATAACGAAGGTGGTGCTGCTTAAATAGCAAGATAAGCAGTAAACGATTTATCCTGCTGAACTGTTCCGTCACCCTGACAACGTTGTTAATCATAGTATCTGACCGCTTTTTCATTTTCGCGTGGCGATGCGCCGCGCTTTTGCCGGGCCGAAGCTGTGGCTTTTCGATTCCCTGAAGGAGCTGAGCATCAATGACCCCATGCTCAATGACGTAATGAATATGCTTAATGGCGGGCTCCAGCGCCTCAATGGAAAACAGCTCGGTATAGCCGTCGCCGGCATCAATGCCCGTTTGATATTTGGCCAAAAGAAAATGCAGCATTTTTTCCAGCTTAAAGACCTCGGACTGCGGTAACGCAATGCGGTAAGAATGGGCATAATCCACATCGCCCCAGACCCGTTTTAGCGACTGAATGCGGTTATAGATATTATTGGCTTTACCCACTTTCATCCTCTTTTTGGCCGGGAAAAGCAATAAATAGAGAAAAGAAGGGGTGTCCATAAAGCGCCTGTGAATGCGGTAACGGAAAAAGCAATGATAGAAGTTTTTTCATGCCAGGCGTAGCGCAGCGTTCACAATGCTGAGCGCTTCATGCTTAAGGCCGGTATAGCCCCAAAAGGCTATACCGGCACTCCCTCCTATCGTGCAATTAACGCAAACACGCCCCAGCCAATATATTCCCTTGTGTAAGCCACATGGCGCTTAGGCGCTGCCGTCAGCTCCGCGCGCACCTCCTGTGCAAAATCATCGTCGGGGTTTTGATCCAGCCAGCGGCGCAGGGTCATCCATTTCGCAGCTTCGTATCTGTCCCAGCCTTCCTGATCTGCCAGCACCATTTCGACCAGGTCATAGCCCTGGCGATCGAAAGACGCGACAAGGTCGGGCAGGGTGAGAAAGTCTGCGGTGGAGGAGACGCCGCAAGCCCGAGCCGTCTCCTCCGTTGCGGGAACCTGTCGCCAGTAAGGTTCACCGATGAGCATGATTCCCCCGGGCTTAAGGCTTTGTGCCAGCAGGTCCATTGTCCCGGCGACGCCGCCCGCAATCCATGTGGCGCCAACACAGGCCGCCACGTCGCATTGTTCATCAGCCACGTAGCCTGCCGCGTCGTTATGCACAAAATGGACGCGTTCGCTGACGCCGAGCGCCTCTGCGCGCCGCGTTGCCTGCGCGGTAAAGAGCGGGCTCATGTCGATGCCGGTACCGGTAATCCCGTGATCGCGTGCCCAGGTGCAAAGCATCTCTCCCGAACCGCTGCCGAGATCGAGAAGGCGCGCGCCTGGCTTCATGCGTAACACGCGCCCGAGCGTGGCATATTTTTCTGGCGTGAAGGGGTTATGAATACGGTGTTCGCTTTCGCTAACAGTAAATATGCGTGGGATATCCATCATCCTCTCCTTAACGATTATCAGGCTGGGCACGGACGTTGTTCAGCCCGGTAGTATTGATACGGTAGGGCTGACCGTTAACGGATTTGATCAGCTTTTTGGTTTTGAGCTTTTTGAAGACGGCGAGCGTGCAGTCGCTGAGCAATAGCCCTTCGCGGCTGTAGCATTCAACGGCGGTGACGCGGCCGGACGTATCGCGGACGTGCACAATACGGCCACCTTTGGCGAGAACGTGTAAGGTACGCTGTTCCTGACGGGATAAATTCATACTGGAAAACCTGTTTAATCATCATGTGCAAAACGTGCAAACACACAGCGGTGTCCGCATTCGATTTCGGCGCATTGATAATCAGTCCGGCCTGAAAAGGTCGGGGAGCTGATTATCGGATGATTACATTCTCCAGCATCAAAGCCTCGGATTGAGTTGAAAGGTATTTACGGGGTGAATGATAACACCCGGTCATTGTATGTGTATACCCAGGGGTGAAAAGTGTGATCCCGGTAAGATCACACTGTACCGTTTTTTATATTTTTATCGATTTCAGCCTGTGGCTTTCCGAACAGATAGCCCTGCACAAGATCGCAGCCCAGCGCCTGAAGCCGTTCAAGCTGCGCTTCGGTTTCCACACCTTCTGCAATGACCCGCATATTGAGGCTCTTCGCCATGCCGGTTATCAGTTTAACGATATTAAGCGCATCGTCTTGGGTGGATATCGGATTCACAAAGGATTTATCAATTTTAATTTTATCAAAATTGAGTTCACTCAGCCTCGAGAGCGAAGAATAACCCGTTCCGAAATCATCAATGGAGATTTTTACCCCCAGCGATCTGAGTTTTTTGAGAATAGTAAGCGGCGTGTTGCTGTCACTGAAGAGCGAAGACTCCGTAACTTCCAGCTCAAGGCGGCTGGCCGGCAGGCCTGTCTCTTTCAGGATGGACTGAACCATTGCAGTAAATGATTTAGTCCCCAGCTGAACAGGTGAGACGTTTACCGAGATTCTGGCCGGAACCGCCCAGGAAGCGGCCTCCCGGCAGGCAAGTTCAAGCACATTTTTGCCAATCTCATTGATCATCCCTGTTTTTTCAGCAACAGAAATAAAGTAATCAGGCGACAAAATCCCCTTTACCGGGTGTATCCAGCGAATAAGCGCTTCATAGCCGTAAATTTCATTGCTGAATGAATCGACAATAGGCTGGTAATAAACAACGAATTCATGGTTGCTGATCGCGAGAGCCATATCATGCTCAAGGGTTCTGCTTTCCTGCAGCTTCTGCAGCATCCACTGACGGAAGACTTTTATCTGCTGTGAGCCCTCTTTTTTGGCTTCGTAGAGGGCCAGATCGGCAAATTTATAGAGATAATCAGAGCGCCGCTCATTATCAGATAAAACGATACCTACACAGGTGGCAATTTTTATCAGCTGGTTATTGATCGTATAGGGCAGACTGATGTGAGCGCTGATCTCTTTGGCGCGCAAAACCGCTGCGTTCTCGGTCAGGCCGCTGGAGAGAAGTGCAAATTCGTCACCGCCCAGGCGGTAAAACGTATCCGTCGCGTTACTCATTGAGGTAAGCCGTCGGGATACCTGATTCAACAGTAAATCGCCAGCGTCATGGCCATAGGTATCGTTGACCTCTTTGAACCGGTCTAAATCAAATAACATCACCGTGACAGGGGTATGGTTTTTATCTGCCTGAAGGGTAATTTTATTGAGATCGTCCCAGAAGAATAGACGGTTTTTCATGCCGGTAAGGGAGTCATGATACACATCATATTCCAGCTTCGAATTCTGTATTTGCAGCGTTTCTTTTGACCGCTGAAGTTCGTCAGCGAGGGTTTTAACCTGCATGTGAGCTTTAAGAATATTTTTATTCTGATAGATCATTAAGAACCCCAGAATAAAGCTTAATATCACCAGAAGTAACGAAAGTACAGAGTAAATATAATATAGGATCTGTATTTTATGGTTAGATTCATTAATTGTGTTAATATCTTTGGTTAATGCGCTTGAAGACAGTTGACTGAGCGGCGCGTCGAGCAGGTGCATATTTGCCAGGTACTTTTTTAATTCTTCATGGCTCATTTTTTCCAGGTTACTGTCCAGATACGCCAGTATTTCTTTCAGGCGTGCAGCGATCTCTTGATGCGTTTTATCGCTCTCAATATAGCGGCCTAAGTCTCCCCCGTTCAGTAACTCGCCCTGGCTGAGCATAATTTCGAGACGCATGCGGGCCTGGTCTATCGTAACGTCATCGGTATCGGTTGCGTATAGACCAAGCCATGATTCAAATCGGTAGTACTCTGATACCAGTTGAGCCACGGACCAGGACTCAGTGTAGTGAGTCAGTTTTTGCAGCTCTTGCTGACGATCGTAAACAAGAAATGCAATATATCCCGTCGTGATAAAAAGAGAAAAAATGATACCAACCAGTATCCTGTTCATTATGTTCTCCCGAACTGCTATTCAATCTTCATTTTGCTAACCTGCCATGCTGAACGCGAGTAATAAATTTGATTATTCAACTCAGGAAGACTGTCATAAGGGTATACAATGAATGATGGGCCTTTATCGCGGATACGCATATATTCGCCATTAATCTTTAAAGCAAGAATAGCGTTATACTTCTTAAAATCGCTGAGAGGAATAGCGGTAGCGTAATCGTTAAGGGCAATAACATTAACGACAGAACCCTTTGCTCCAACATAATCCATGAGTTTGTTCATTGGAACCCCCTCAAACTTCGTCCTGCCCGTATACCAGGGAGATGCCGTCTCGAAACTCACCATCCCGAGTTTTTCAAGGCTTGCGAGATCAAACACTGCTTTTCCATCTTCGTTAGTATTTTCTATATTCCCGTAAATCGTCAAAATGGGTTTTCCGGCGGGTTTCGGCAGTTCACCCGCCCAGGCTAAACTCTGAACCAGACAGCACACCAGCATTAGGATTAATCGCATTATGGCCTCCACTTTTGCACAGAAGTATATGAATTATAATTTAGTTATCCTACTAGTTTATGTATTTTGTTGAGACGCTACCGTTTTTGGATATGCGTTGCAGGAAACTGCTTTAAAATCATCGAGTTGAAGTGGTTTGGTGCGAGCGGGTTTGACAGCACTGGGAGTGCTTCTTTTTTTAAGTACGCGACCATTATGTGAATAAAGTCGCTTTCGGCTAAAAAACGATCGTTTTTTATTGACGCGCACGAGGCATCGCCCGGGCAGCGTTGCTAACCATAACGTCGGATGCCCCAGACTGCAGGTTACCGGGACAACGACGCCTGGTTATTTTTCGCCAATTTATATGTCGCGCTAATTGTGCCGTTTAATTATCACACTCCGGCGATTTTTTATTCGAGAACGGATAAAAAGGCCATTTTTTTATTTAATTTTTCTGGTTGCCGCTTTTCGTCATGCTGGCAAAAACGCTATCCCGGTAGATCCAGGCATGTACTAATGCAGCAGAAATATGTAATAGCACCACGGCAAAAAGGAGTTTTGCCAGAAGGCTATGCGCATCGTGGCACCAGGCGAAAAGGGTTGGGCTTACTGGCAAAATCGGTGGGAGATTAAATCCCTCGAACATGACGACGGGCAAGCCTGCTGCCGACAGCTGCGCCCAGCCCAAAAATGGCATTGCCAGCATGAGCGCATACAGCAGCCAGTGCGACGCTTTAGCCGCAAGCACTTGCCAGAAGGGTAAATCAGCAGGCAGCCGGGGCGTCTTGCTACGAAGTCGGTTCACCAGACGGAGCAGCGCCAGCAGTAATATGGCAATCCCCAGAGGGCGATGCAGGTCGATAAGCGCAATCCGGTGATGAAGCGTCGTCATCATTGCGGTACCAATAAACAGCATGGCAAGAATCATCGCCGCCATTAGCCAGTGTAGTCCTCTTGCCAGGGCGTTGAAATGCTGCGGCGCTTTTCCATGTTCTTGATTCGGGTTCATTTTACCTCCTGCTTTTCAACAGCTTCGGTGGCTTTGCCGTAACCAATTTCCCGTTCCCGGCGACTAAAGGAGTGTGAATACGCGGCAGAACGCGCGTTTAACACCGGATCGTCAGACACGTTCACACCCGAAGGAACCGTCGAGGGGTCGAAGTTAACGTCGCGGCACGGACCGTCAGCCTGGGCTTCGACGCGCGCCACTTCCAGCGTACCGGCCACGATCTGCCTGCGATCGTTAGGCCACGGCCGGGAAGGGTCATCCACCGGATCGCCCGGCTGGGCGAGTTGCAGAACAAAATCCCAGTAGAGAGGCTTCTGAGCAAGCCTCTGGCTGACGCCCTCGAACATGATGTTGCGATCGGCCTTCTGGCGCTGCTCCTCGCTCAGCGACACAAAAGGATCGTGCGGGCGCATCATCCAGCGTACCGCCTGGCGATTTCCGAGACCGTCCACGAGGTAAAAGGCGTTAATGCTGTAGAACGTTGCGCCGGCAAAGCTCCCGGGGGCGGGCTTTTGTGCCGCCCATTTGAGGTATTTCTCTGCTTCCGGATAGGCTTTTAAGAATGCCGCGAGGCGCTGTGGATCCGGCTTGCCGGTGGCCGGGTCTGGCGCGGTTGCCTGGTGCAGCGCCAGAAATCCTTCAGGGTCCCGGGTCGCAAAGAAGGGTTCGTTGTTCATTGCCATACGCCACTGCTGGTTATCGTCTGTTCTGAACATCAGGGCCATGCTCAGGGTTTTCGTTGAGCTATCCGCCGCGTGGGGGTCGCCAGTGCCGATGGAAAACCGTCCGACAACAGGGGTATGCTGCTGGGAAAAAAGGCGCGCGGTTGACAAAGACGTTGCTGAACCGGTTGGAATGAAGTTTCCCGTAAAACACATTCCTTTGCCGTGTGCCCGGCGAAATCCGGGAGGAAACGGCGTTGGTGTTTCCGAGACTAATGCCTGACTGGTGGTGCGAGAACCGATCCAACCCGCCGTCCACGCAAATGCGGATGCTATCGCGCCCACGATCGCGGCGATGATGGCCAGCGCTCCCCAGGATTTTTTGGATCGTAAATCCACATTAGACATAGACGTTTTTCCAGTGTGAAAGAATAATACCTGTCACGCGCACGAACATCGGCGAGCCACGCATCAATACAGGGATAAAGTTGAGGCGATTATTTTTTTATAATCGCGGTAATATGCCAGAGGATATTTTTATGATGAGGCGATTATAGACGCGCTAAAGAATAATAGACTGAAAAGCCACTATTTTTATAACGTGCGTTTTACGCTCTGAAAAGAGTATATAAGGTAAACTTTATTAAAAAAGAATATCACGAAAAGTTTATAATTTTTGATGCCAGATATTTTCGCGTTCGCCACCCGGCGGGCGGTCTAGCCCGCCTCCAGCATCCCAAAACTCACAATTCGCGAGCGTCCCAGCTCTTTCGCCCGGTACAGTGCCACGTCCGCGGCGCGCAGCAGGTTGTCACTTTGAGCATGCTCTGGATAGCTGGCGATACCAATTGACACATCCACCGGCCCAATCTCGGTCAGCCCGTAGCGAAGCGATAGCGCATGCACGCCGTTGTAAATCTTCTGCGCGCAGGCGTGCGCTTCTGCTTCACCGGCCCCGGGAAGCAGAACCAGAAACTCCTCGCCCCCGTAGCGGAATGCCAGCCCGCCGTCGTGCGCGGCCCGCTGAACAATCGTCGCCACGTTTTTGATTACCTGATCGCCAGCCTCGTGACCAAAGCGGTCGTTAATGTTTTTAAAGTGATCGATGTCGATCATCATGCAGCTTAACGGCTCGCCGTTGCGCATGGCCTGCGTCATTTGCGTGTGCAGGGTGTCTTCCAGATGATGACGATTACGCAGGCCAGTAAGCGGGTCAAACAAGGCTTTTTCCAGCAGCGCGTCGCGCAGGCGCTGATTCGCCAGCGCCAGTCCGAGCGCCTCGGCCATCAGTTCCAGATACGCGCGTGCAGGAGCATTTTCCGGGGTGATGTTCTGGAACGAGAGCAACCCAATGGCCTCGCCCTGGGCGATAAGCGGTACGCACAGCGCGCTTTCCGCCTGTGATTCCGGGAGATGATAGCAGGCGACATCCGGTTCACCGTTAACCGGCGGATGGCTCTGACCGCGACGCACGGCCCAGCACGCATCGGGGTGGAACGTGGCCTCATCATCTGCCGGTGAAAGCCACTGGGCGACGCAGCGCATTTGCCACGGATCGCGGTCAAAAACGTAGAGCCGGCCCGCTATCCCCGGCGCGATATTGGGCGCAAACAGCTCCGCCACGTTGATCACATCGTCAAAGTTTTCACACCCCTGCAGCCGCTGGGTCATGCGCGCCAGCAGCTCGCGGATGGCCCAGTCGGCGTCGCGCTCTTTTTCCAGACGCTGTCGCGCAAGGCCGTTTTCACGAAAGATGCGGATGGCCTGGGCCATATCGCCAATCTCATCAATCTGGTTAAAGTTAGGCGTTTCAACCGCGAAGTCCTGAGAGGCCAGACGGTGAACCACGTCGCTCAGGCGTACCACCGGGCGCAGCACGCGGCGTTTTAATATAAAGCCGAGCACAAACAAGAACAGCAGGGCGGTCAGGCCAACCATCACTTCAGAAGCCGTACGCAGCGCTTTCGATTTTTTCGTCGCCTCCCGCACGGAGGCAATGACACGTTTGTCGAGTATCTGGCGAAAGCGATCGATTTGGGTTTGTGCGCGCTCAAGCTCCTGCTCGTAGGGCATGCCATAGAGCAGGGCAACGGCCTGCGCATCTTCACCCCGGGCCACGCTCGTCAGTGCCGCCTGCTGCTCATCCTGCAGTGCATCAATGATTTTTAAACCATCATGCAGCAGGGCCAGCTCGTCATCTGAAGCGCCGGTGTCCTGCAGTTTGTCCAGCTTCAGCTCGATGCTCTTCAGTTTTTTCTCTGACGCATTGTACTCATCCAGGATTTGCGGATTTTTTTTGATGACATACAGGCGCGCTAAATCGGACTGTATCCAGGCGTCGGTTTCAATATTTTCTGTAAGCTCATCAAAACGCTGGCGTTGTTCAATGGCCTGACGTTCGGCGGTGTCAGCACCGGAGGCCATCAGCATGATAATGCCGGAGGCGATAGTCAGGCAGACCGTGGCACCGTAGGCCCAGTTGGTTATTGTCGCGATTCGCACCTGGAGATCCTTTTACCGCATAAAGAGGATGGCGTTCTTCAAATTATAGAAAACGTATGATTTAAGGCGAAAAAAAAGGCGGCACAGCGCCGCCTGATGTGGTCGTTATCGTCACGTCCCTACAAATCTGGAGAGTTTTTTCCCTCTTCGATGAACTCGGCGTCCAGCTCTTCGGCATTGCCCGCGTGATCGCGGCCGGAGAAGAGGTTCCAGCAGGCGATAAACAGCGCGGCGATGAGCGGCCCAATCACAAAGCCGTTAATGCCGTACAGCTCCATGCCGCCGAGGGTGGAGATCAGAATCAGGTAGTCCGGCATTTTGGTGTCTTTCCCCACCAGCAGCGGGCGCAGGATATTGTCCACCAGCCCGACAATAATCACGAAGAAGCCAACAATAAACAGCCCCTGCCAGAGCTGGTGCGTGGCGAACAGGTAAATGGCGGCTGGCACCCAGACAATCGCCGAGCCGACGGCGGGGACCAGCGAGAGAAACGCCATCAGCGCGCCCCAGAGCACGCTGCCGTCGATGCCCACGATGGCAAACGCGATCCCGCCGAGCGTGCCCTGAACGACGGCCACCACCGCCGTCCCTTTCACCGTCGCCCGGGAGACGCCGACGAACTTGGCGAACAGGTGCTGTTTAACAAAATCAGACAGCGGCAGGGAGTCGAGGATCTGGCGTACCAGATACGGTCCATCCTTCAGCAGGAAGAACAGCAGGTAAAGCATGATGCCGAAGCTAATCGCAAAGCCAAACGTGCCTTTGCCGATCAGGAACGCGCTGCCTGCCAGATACTGCCCGCCCTGCAGCGCAACGTCGGATAGTTTTTTCTGGATCTGCGCCGCGTTGGTCAGGTTGTGATCCGCCAGGAAGCCGCTGGCCCAGTCCGGCAAGTGGTTGAAGATGCTCGCCACTACCTCCGGGAATTGGGTGTTGTTCTCCTGAAGCTTCGTGTAAACCACGTTCAGCTCGATGGCGAGCGAGGAGAGGATCACCATCAGCGGGATAAAGACGATCAGGCAGATAATGCCAATCGTCAGCAGCGAGGCCAGCCCGTTGCGATCCCCCAGCGCGGCGCGCAATTTGTTTTTTACCGGGTTGAAAATGACGGTCAGAATAGCGGCCCACAGTATCGCGGAGAAGTAGGGCGACAGCACGTCGAAGAAGGCCCAAGTCACAAGGGCGAGAATGAAAATAAAGAAACCTTTGGTCAGTCCGTTAAAGCGCATCAGTCAGTCCTGGTTACTAAGAAACTGTGACGACTATAGAACCGATTGCGAGAATTACCAACCTGGCGGCCAGTTCAGCAATATCGCAGTATGAATTTGCGCTTCTCGGATAGCACTTTCTACTGACCGAAGATCGCACGTTCCCGCACCATGCTGTTAGTATCTGCTTGCGGAGGTGCTTATGGCCTGGCGTCCCATTCTTTATGTGATCCTCACAACCCACCCCAGACTCAGCGCGCGGCGCGCCCGTTTACGTCTGGTCATCTAGCTTTTTATTAACAATCGCGGTATAACACCTTCTTTGGATGTTTAGATGTCCATACGTATAGAAGGTAATATGCAAACACAACAAGAAAATGGACAGCTTAAGCGCACCATGAAAACACGCCACCTGATTATGCTCTCGCTGGGCGGCGTGATTGGGACAGGGTTATTCTTTAATACCGGATACATCATTTCCACCACCGGTGCGGCGGGCACGCTGCTGGCGTACCTGATCGGCGCGCTGGTGGTCTGGCTGGTGATGCAGTGTCTGGGTGAACTCTCCGTGGCGATGCCGGAAACCGGCGCGTTCCACGTCTACGCCGCCCGCTATCTCGGCCCGGCGACGGGCTATACCGTGGCGTGGCTCTACTGGCTCACCTGGACGGTGGCGCTCGGCTCGAGCTTTACCGCCGCCGGGTTTTGCATGCAGTACTGGTTCCCGCAGGTGCCCGTCTGGGCGTGGTGCGTGGTCTTTTGCGTGGTGATATTCGGCCTTAACGTCATCTCCACGCGCTTCTTTGCCGAAGGGGAATTCTGGTTCTCGCTGGTGAAGGTCATCACCATCATCGCCTTTATCATCCTCGGCGGGGCGGCGGTCTTTGGTTTCATCCCGATGCAGGACGGTTCACCCGCGCCGGGCTTAAGCAACCTCACCGCCGAGGGCTGGTTCCCGCACGGCGGCCTGCCGATCCTGATGACCATGGTGGCGGTGAATTTTGCCTTCTCCGGGACCGAGCTTATCGGCATCGCGGCGGGTGAAACGGAAAATCCGCACAAGGTCATTCCGGTTGCGATCCGCACCACCATCGCGCGGCTGATCATCTTCTTTATCGGCACCGTGTTTGTGCTGGCGGCGCTGATCCCGATGCAGCAGGCGGGCGTGGAAAAAAGCCCGTTCGTGCTGGTGTTTGAAAAGGTCGGTATTCCCTACGCGGCGGATATTTTTAACTTCGTGATCCTGACGGCGATCCTCTCGGCGGCGAACTCCGGGCTGTACGCCTCCGGGCGCATGCTGTGGTCGCTCTCGAATGAGAAAACGCTCCCGCGCTGCTTTGCTCGCGTGAACAAAAACGGCGTGCCGCTGACGGCGCTCTCGGTTTCCATGCTCGGCGGCGTGCTGGCGCTGTTCTCAAGCGTGGTGGCCCCGGACACGGTGTTCGTCGCACTCTCGGCCATTTCTGGCTTTGCGGTGGTGGCGGTGTGGATCAGCATCTGCGCGTCGCACTTCGTTTTCCGTCGCCGTCATCTGCAGTCCGGCCAACCGCTCTCTGCGCTGCAGTACCGTGCGCCGTGGTATCCGCTGGTGCCGGTGCTCGGTTTTATCCTCTGCGTGGTGGCCTGCGTCGGCCTGTGGTTTGACCCCAGCCAGCGCATTGCCCTTTATTGCGGGCTTCCGTTCGTCGCCCTGTGTTATGGTGCCTACTACCTGACCCGAAATATGACATCGCAGGAGCCTGAACATGTCGCAGAATAATCCGCTTACTGCCATCCTTGAAAAACAGCCGTTTGTAGTGCTGGATGGCGCAATGGCAACGGAGCTGGAAGCGCGCGGCTGTAACCTTGCTGACAGCCTCTGGTCGGCCAAAGTGCTGGTGGAAAACCCGGATCTTATCCGTGAAGTGCATCTTGATTACTACCGCGCGGGCGCGCAGGTGGCGATCACCGCCAGCTACCAGGCCACGCCTGCGGGCTTTGCGGCACGCGGTCTGGATGAGGCGCAGTCCCGCGCGCTGATTGGCAAAAGCGTGGAGCTGGCGCGTAAGGCGCGCGAAGCGTACCTGGCCGAAAACCCGCACGCGGGCACGCTGCTGGTAGCGGGCTCCGTTGGGCCGTACGGCGCGTATCTGGCAGATGGCTCAGAGTATCGCGGCGACTATGTGCGCAGTGCCGAAGAATTCACAGAATTCCACCGCCCGCGCGTGGAAGCGCTGCTGGACGCGGGTGCAGACCTGCTGGCCTGCGAAACGCTGCCGTCGTTCACGGAAATAAAGGCGCTGGCCGCGTTGCTGACGGCGTATCCCCGCGCACGGGCGTGGTTCTCCTTCACCCTGCGCGACAGCGAGCACCTGAGCGACGGCACGCCGCTGCGGGAGGTGGTTTCTTCTCTGGAGGACTATCCGCAGGTCGTCGCGCTGGGCATCAACTGTATCGCGCTGGAAAACACCACGGCGGCGCTGAAGCAGTTGCATAGCCTGACGCCGCTGCCGCTGGTGGTCTACCCGAACTCGGGCGAGCATTATGATGCGGTAACCAAAACCTGGCACCACCACGGCAAAGCGTGCGAGACGCTGGCGGGGTATCTGCCGCAGTGGCTGGCGGCGGGAGCGAAGTTAATCGGCGGATGCTGTCGCACCACGCCGAAGGATATTGCAGAGCTGAACGCGCAGCGCTGAGTTTGTGCCGGGTAAGGCGCAGGCGCCACCCGGCACAAACCAACCGCACAAAATCAACTATCCTTTCCCGCTTTTTTTCTAAAAACGAATCGTCATTAGCGATTCTTTTTTATTCCTTTATCAAAATTCCCGCGCCGGAAATACTGCCCTCATAACAACAGGGGAGCAGGCACTATGGCAATTTCATCGCGAATCACACTTCTCGGCGCGCTGGCGCTGTGGGCATTTCAGGCGCAGGCGGTGGACGTTACCGTCGCGTATCAAACCTCGGCTGAGCCGGCGAAGGTTGCGCAGGCGGACAATACCTTTGCGAAGGAGAGCGGCGCGAAAGTCGACTGGCGCAAGTTCGACAGCGGTGCGTCCGTCGTGCGTGCGTTAGCTTCCGGCGACGTGCAGATTGGCAATATCGGCTCCAGCCCGCTGGCGGTCGCGGCCAGCCAGCAGGTACCGATTGAGGTGTTCCTCCTCGCCTCGCAGCTTGGTAATTCCGAAGCGCTGGTGGTGAAGAAAAACATCACCAAACCGGAAGACCTGATCGGCAAACGCATCGCCGTGCCGTTTATCTCCACCACCCACTACAGCCTGCTGGCGGCGCTCAAACACTGGGGCATCAAGCCGGGGCAGGTGCAAATCATCAATCTTCAGCCGCCGGCGATTATCGCCGCCTGGCAGCGCGGGGATATTGACGGGGCCTACGTGTGGGCACCGGCAGTAAACGAGCTGGAAAAAGACGGCACCGTGCTGACCGACTCCGAAAAAGTGGGCCAGTGGGGCGCGCCAACCCTCGACGTGTGGGTGGTGCGTAAAGACTTCGCCGAGAAACATCCTGAGGTAGTCAAAGCCTTCGCGAAAAGCGCGATTGACGCCCAGCAGCCGTACATCAGCAACCCGGATGAGTGGCTGAAGCAGCCCGCCAATCTGAAAAAACTCTCCCGCCTGAGCGGCGTGCCGGAAGCGGACGTGCCGGGGCTGGTGAAGGGCAATACCTATCTGACCCCCGCGCAGCAGGTGCAGCAGCTAAACGGGCCGGTGAGCAAAGCGATTGTAGATACCGCAACCTTCCTGAAAGAGCAGGGCAAAGTGCCTGCGGTCGCGGCGGATTACAGTCAGTACGTCACCGACCGCTTTGTGAAATAAGGAGTCCGCCATGCTGAACATTACGAACCTGTATGCCGATTACGGTGGTAAACCCGCGCTGGAGGACATCAACCTGACGCTGGGCAGCGGTGAACTACTGGTGGTGCTCGGCCCGTCCGGCTGCGGAAAAACCACGCTGCTGAATCTGATCGCCGGGTTTGTACCGTATCAGCACGGCACCATTCAGCTGGAAGGCAAAAAGGTGGATGGCCCTGGCGCCGAGCGCGGCGTGGTCTTTCAGAACGAAGGATTGCTTCCGTGGCGCAACGTGCAGGAGAACGTAGCGTTTGGGCTACAGCTTGCGGGTGTGAACCGTGAACAGCGGCTGGCAACCGCGCGGGCGATGCTGAAAAAAGTGGGGCTGGAAGGGGCGGAAAAACGCTTTATCTGGCAGCTTTCCGGCGGCCAGCGACAGCGTGTCGGGATCGCCCGCGCGCTGGCGGCGAATCCGCAGCTGTTGCTGCTGGACGAGCCGTTCGGGGCGCTGGACGCCTTTACCCGCGAGCAGATGCAAACCCTGCTGCTGCGCCTGTGGCATGAGACGGGCAAGCAGGTGCTGTTAATTACCCACGATATCGAAGAGGCGGTGTTTATGGCGACCGAGCTGGTGCTGCTCTCGCCGGGGCCGGGGCGCGTGCTGGAGCGGCTGCCGCTTGAATTTGCCCGTCGCTACGTCGCGGGAGAGCCGGTGCGCAGCATCAAATCCGAACCGCGGTTTATTGAGCAGCGTGAATACGTCTTAAGCCGCGTGTTCGAACAGCGGGAGGCGTTCTCATGAGCATCGTCTTCAGTGAAAAAACGCGCCGCACGCGTCTGGCGCTGCGCTGGCCTTTCTCACGTCAAATTACTCTGAGCGTCGGTACGCTGCTGGTGCTGCTGGCTGCGTGGTGGGCGGTTGCGGCCCAGCAGTGGGTCAGCCCGCTGTTTCTGCCGCCGCCGGGACAGGTGCTGGCGAAACTCATCTCCATCGCCGGGCCGCAGGGCTTTATGGACGCTACGCTCTGGCAGCATCTCGGCGCAAGCCTGACGCGCATTCTGGTGGCGCTGCTGGCGGCGGTGGTTATCGGTATCCCGGTCGGGATCGCGATGGGCCTAAGCCCGACGGTGCGCGGCATCCTTGACCCGCTGATTGAGCTTTACCGCCCGGTGCCGCCGCTGGCCTATTTGCCGCTGATGGTGATCTGGTTCGGTATCGGCGAAACGTCGAAAATTCTGCTGATTTATCTGGCGATTTTCGCGCCGGTTGCCATGTCGGCGCTGGCGGGCGTGAAGAGTGCCCAGCAGGTGCGCATTCGTGCGGCGCAGTCGCTGGGGGCCAGCCGTACACAAGTGCTGCTGTTCGTGATTCTACCCGGCGCGCTGCCGGAGATTTTAACCGGGCTGCGCATTGGCCTCGGCGTGGGCTGGTCCACGCTGGTGGCGGCAGAGCTGATCGCCGCCACGCGAGGATTAGGGTTTATGGTTCAGTCGGCGGGAGAGTTCCTGGCGACTGACGTGGTGCTGGCAGGGATCGCGGTGATTGCCGCGATCGCCTTCGGGTTAGAACTGGGGCTGCGCGCGCTACAGCGCCGCCTGACGCCCTGGCATGGAGAAATACAATGAGTGAACGACTGACCATCACCCCGCTGGGGCCGTATATTGGCGCGCAGGTGTCGGGCCTGGATGTGTCCCGCCCGCTGAGCGATAACCAGTTTGAGCAGCTGTACCACGCGGTGCTGCGCCATCAGGTGGTGTTCCTGCGCGAGCAGGCGATCACCCCGCAGCAGCAGCGCGCGCTGGCGTTGCGTTTTGGCGACCTGCATATTCACCCGGTCTATCCGCATGCGGAAGGGGTGGAGGAGATTATCGTTCTGGATACCCACAACGATAACCCGCCGGACAACGACAACTGGCACACGGACGTCACCTTTATCGAGACGCCGCCCGCCGGGGCGATTCTGGCAGCAAAATTACTGCCAGAGACCGGCGGCGATACGCTGTGGGTGAGCGGGATTGCGGCGTTTGAGGCGCTCTCTGCGCCGTTCCGGACGCTGCTGAGCGGCCTGCGGGCGGAGCACGATTTCAAAAAATCGTTCCCGGAATATAAGTACCGTAAAAGCGAAGAGGAGCATCAGCGCTGGCTGGAAGCGGTGGCGAAGCATCCGCCGCTGCTGCACCCGGTGGTGCGCACCCATCCGGTCACGGGCAAGCAGGCGCTGTTCGTGAACGAAGGATTCACGACGCGCATTGTGGACGTGACGGAAAAAGAGAGCGACGCGCTGTTAGGTTTCCTGTTCGCACATATCACTAAACCGGAGTTTCAGGTGCGCTGGCGCTGGCAGGAGAACGACCTGGCGATCTGGGATAACCGCGTGACGCAGCACTACGCCAACGCGGACTATCTGCCGCAGCGAAGGATTATGCAGCGGGCGACGATTTTGGGCGATAAGCCGTTTTACCGCCCCTGATCCTGTAGTACCCGTAGGCCGGGTAAGCGCAGCGCCACCCGGCGAAAACGGTGCACAATTGCCGGCCAATTAAAGGTGCGCCTCAATATACCGCTGATAGCGGTTCGCCTTCAGGTAGCACAAATCCACCAGCACCAGACCGTCTACGCAATTGTTGAACGCCGGGTCGCTGCCAAAATCAATAAACTGCACGCCGCCGGGCTCGCAAAGTTCGGAATACTGTTTATACAGCGGCGGTATGCCGCAGCCCAGATTGCCGAGCAGGGATTTCAGCTTCGTCAGATCGTCCACGTAATCCACGCCGCCAAACTGTGCCAGCACGTCCGGTAAGGATGCCGGATACGGCTGACGTGACGCGGCTAGCGGATGCGTCGCCGGGAACCACAGGCGGTAAAAGGCGACCAGCAGATCCCGTGCCGCAGGCGGTAAGCCGCCGGAGATGGAGACGGGGCCAAACAGGTAGCGATAATGTGGGTAACGCGCCAGGTAAGCCCCGATGCCGGACCATAAATAGTCCAGACCGCGACGCCCCCAGTAGCGCGGCTGAATAAAGCTGCGCCCGAGCTCAATGCCGTGCTCAAGCACGTCCTGCATTTTGTCGTCGTAGTGGAACAGGCTGTAGCTGTACAGACCTTCAACGCCGCGTTTTTCGATCTGCATGGCCGTCGGCATAAAGCGATACGCGCCGACGATCTCCAGATCCTCTTCATCCCAGAGGATCAGGTGCAGATAATCGTCATCGTAGCTGTCGGTGTCCCGGCGTTTACCGCTCCCTTCCTCCACCGCGCGAAACGCAATCTCGCGCAGGCGGCCCAGCTCGCGCAGAAGAGGTGCCTCTTCCTGCTCGTTGCGCTGCCACAGGTAGATGGTTTTACCGTCGCTGGTTTTACCCAGACACTCCGCCTGCGCCAGCTCGCGTTTCAGGGTGGCCCGCTCTTCCGGACGAGCAATGGCGCACTGGGTTTTGAAGACGCCAGGCAATCCCTTGCCAAGACGTATCACGTGCTGACGGCACTGCTCGGCCATCTCACGTGACGAAAGAGTGGCGCTATGCCAGTGATGCCAGGCGATTTGCTGGCCGATTTTAATCGGCAGCTGGCTGTGGCGGCGGCGGAACATCTGCTGCATTAGCAGCAGCATCGACAAGGTCGGCGACACCAGCGTGCTGGCATAAAAGAGCAGGCTGTTATGCGCCTGAATATGCACCGGCAGCAGCGGGGCGCGCAGCTTGCTGGCGAGTTTGATAAAGCCGGAGTGCCATTTTTTATCGCGAATGCCTTTGCGCGTGGGGCGTGAAACTTCACCCGCCGGGAAGAAGATCAGCACGCCCGCGTTTTGCAGATGCTGCTCCATCTGAACCAGAGACGATTTCGCCGTCCTGCCGCCCATATTGTCCACCGGAATAAACAGCGAACTAAGAGGCTCAAGGTGGGTCAGCATCCGGTTGGTCACGACTTTAACGTCGCGCCGCACGCGGGAGACGGCGTACATCAGCGCCAGCCCGTCCAGCGTGCCTGTCGGGTGGTTGGCAATAATAACCAGTGGGCCATGTTCGGGGATTTGTTCGAGATCGCGGGCGGAAACGGTGCAGAGAATATCAAGGTGCTCCAGAACTTGCTCCACCATATCCAGTCCTTTCAGGTGGCGGTGAGCGGCGGCAAACTGCTGGAATTCTTCTTCGTAAAACAGCCTTTTTAACAGACTTTTTTGCCAGGGTGCAGGCCTCGCCTGAGGCCAAAGATCGTCGAGAACGCTATCGAGGCTAAACATGATTACTCCTCCTGCCGTCTTGCGAAGACAGTAGAAGGAGCAGATGTCGGTTGTATTGCAGTTTGGTGAAGATTAGCGGAGGATTTTTTTCTCGGCCAGATCCAGCGCGAAGTAGCTGAAGATCAGATCCGCGCCCGCGCGTTTGATCGCGCCCAGGCTTTCGAGGATCACTTTCTCTTCGTCGATTGCACCGGCCAGCGCGGCGAATTTGATCATCGCGTATTCACCGCTCACCTGGTATGCCCCCAGCGGCAGTTCGGTGCGCTCGCGAATGTCGCGCAGAATATCGAGATAGGCGCCAGCCGGTTTCACCATCAGGCAGTCTGCGCCCTGGGCTTCATCAAGCAGGGATTCACGAATCGCTTCCCGGCGGTTCAGCGGGTTCATCTGGTAGGTCTTACGATCGCCCTTCAGCGCCGTACCCGCTGCTTCACGGAACGGACCGTAGAAGGAGGAGGCAAACTTGGTGGAGTAGGACATGATGGCGGTGTCGGTAAAGCCTGCCGCATCCAGCGCCTGACGGATAGCCTGAACCTGTCCGTCCATCGCCGCAGAGGGCGCGATGAAGTCCGCACCCGCAGCGGCAGCCACGACCGCCTGCTTGCCGAGGTTCAGCAGGGTGGCATCGTTGTCCACGCCGTGATCGCACAGCACGCCGCAGTGCCCGTGGGAGGTGTATTCGCAGAAGCAGGTGTCGGACATGACCACCATTTCTGGCACGGTATCTTTGCAGATGCGGGACATGCGGGCCACGAGGCCATCCTCTTTCCATGCATCGCTGCCGGTGGCGTCGGTATGGTGGGAGATGCCGAAGGTCATCACCGAGCGGATCCCCGCGTTGGCAATGCGTTCAATCTCACGCGCCAGATGTTTTTCCGGAATGCGCATCACGCCCGGCATCGCTTCGATGGCTTTGTAGTCATCAATCTCTTCTTCAACAAAAATCGGCAACACCAGATCGTTTAAGGTCAGTGTTGTCTCTTCAAACATGGCGCGCAGTGCGGGTGACTTACGCAGGCGGCGGGGACGTGCAATTAAATCGGTCATGGTATGCCTGATGTTTGTGGAACAAAGAGGGCTAGTGTACCTCAAAGTGGCGACGGGTGTTTTACTAAAGTGGGCATTTTGCTTTTGCGAAATGCAGCAGATGAGTTTGCCAGTTAACAATAATATATAATGCAGGTCAGTATAACGCTGAGAGAAGAATGAGACATTTGTGTTATTTCTATATAGAAATGAATGTATCATTAAAAATGATTTATTATTTTTTATGATATTTCCCTGATTGCTTTGCCCGTGCATTAACATTTTGTTTTTATAGTATTTATTTTATGACGCCCTATGCTTTGTGGTATGAGTCTGTTTTTTGTCTGAATGCGGACTTACTGGAAACATTCATTGAACCTTTTCGAAATGAAACTGCATAATTCCCTCCGCAATTAAACATTGCTAATTGATTTACGGACAAACATGCTTACGTCCCTGAGGAGGGATGACCCAATGCAAACATGGAAAAAGAAACTGGTTGTATCTCAACTTGCATTAGCTTGTACGCTGGCTATCGCTTCTCAGGCTAATGCGAAAGATATTTCCGGTACGACATATAATACTTTTGGATATGATAATACCGCATCTACGCCGTGGTATTATGGCTACGCAGATTGGGATTACTCGGATGCCACCCATGATGGTGACATTTATCCGGTCATCAATAAATCAACCGTAAACGGTGTTATTTCGACTTACTATCTGGATGATGGGGTCAATGGCCGTGCAAACGCGTTGAGTATTTCTAACAGCACCATTAACGGCATGATCACGTCAGAGTGTATGACCACGACGTGTGCAGATGGCGTGGATACTGACGGCACCAGTCATACCCAGTACGATCGATTTAGCCTGACCGTTGATAACTCCACCATCAACGATGCCTACGAGCATTACGCGTATGATGTCGTCAATGGCGAGAATACTGAAACGCATTATCTGGACACCTATGGTCTGGGTAACGCAATTACCCTGGACGTTGAATCTGATATCGTGATTCAGAACAACTCCCACGTCGCGGGTATCACGCTGACGCAGGGTTATCAGGAACTGGATAACACACCATACGACGGCGTTGAAGGCGTTGCTAACAGCAGCAATGTCTTTACCGATACGCTGGTGGTGAAAGACTCCGTGCTGACCTCTGGTGCGTACAGCGATCTGGGCACCAACGGGTTCTACGGTCAAACGGCGAAGCCGAGCGACTACGGTGAAACCAACGCCTCGGCTGCGGATGATGCGGCGCTGATCGTTGCGGCCGGCGCGTCTGATAACGCCATGCAGACCACCGCTACCTTCGATCACTCTACCGTAACGGGTGACATTCTTTTCTCCAGCACCTTTGATAACAACTTCTACGAGAATGGCGATCCGGCAACGGATACCACTGAAGATGGTGTCTATAACCCAACCACCAACGGCTGGGACGGTACCGATACACTGGATGTTACGCTGACCAACGGCAGCAAGTGGGTCGGTGCAGCGCAGTCCAGCGTTGAAGCTATCGGCACTGCGCAGATGTATGGCCAGGGCTACAGCAACGTTGACTGGCACGCTCTGCCCCCGAACAGCATCTGGCCTGATTCTACCTTCGACAGCAACGGTCACGTTGCCGGTGAAGAGGTGTACCAAAGCGGCCTGTTCAATGTGGCGCTGGATAACGGTTCCGAGTGGGATACCCGCAAGGTCTCCAACATTGATGCGCTGACGGTGAACAACCAGTCTCAGGTCAATGTTGAAAACTCCGGCCTGCTGGCGGATTCAATCACCCTGACCAATGCTTCAACCATGAATATTGGCGACAGCGGAGCCGTGGCAACCGACAGCCTGTATCTGGACAGCTATAGCCGTGCGGCACTGACTGAAGAGACAGCAGAGCTGTATGCCAACACCATTACCGTAGACAACGGTGCCGAGCTGGCGCTGGGTCTGGGTCAGGTTGATACGCACAATATGGTACTGACCGATGGCGGCGTGCTCAACGTTGCCAGCCGCGATTATGTGCTGAACAGTGATCTGAACAACGCACGCTATATCACCAACGATCGCTACAACGCGGAGTATGACTACGGTGTTGTCGCGCTGAACTCCGACGGCCATCTGGCGGTGAACGGTGACGTTGCCGGTAACTACAAGGTGCGCATCGACGATGCAACCGGCGCTGGTTCAGTTGCCGACTACAAAAACAAAGAGATCATTCGCGTCTACGACAATAACGCAGATACCGCAGCCAGCTTTACTGCTGCAAACAAAGCTGATTTAGGTGCTTACACCTATCAGGCGCAGCAGGAGGGTGACACCGTTGTTCTCCAGCAGAAAGAGCTGACTGACTACGCCAACATGGCGCTGAGCATTCCTTCTGCCAACACCAATATCTGGAATCTCCAGCAGGATACCGTGGGTACGCGTCTGACCAACAGCCGTCATGGCCTGGCAGACAACGGCGGAGCGTGGGTGAGCTATTTCGGCGGCAATTTTGACGCGGATAACGGCACCGTCAGCTACGATCAGGACGTAAGCGGCATTATGGTCGGTCTGGACACGCAGATTGACGGTAATAATGCGAAGTGGATCGTCGGTGGTGCAGCTGGTTTTGCGAAAGGCGATATCAGCGATCGTACGGGTCAGGTCGATCAGGACAGCCAGACGGCGATGATCTACGCGTCTGCGACGTTTGCGAACAACGTCTTCCTCGACAGCTCACTGAACTACACCCGCTTTAACAATGACCTCTCTGCAACCATGAGCAACGGTCAGTATGTTGACGGTGACACCACCTCTGACGCTGTTGGCTTCGGGATGAAGCTGGGCTATGACTGGAAACCAAACCTCTCAGGCTATATCACCCCTTATGCGGCGATTTCCGGTCTGTTCCAGTCAGGCGACGACTACCAGCTGAGCAACGACATGCGTATCGATGGTCAGTCTTACGACAGCATGCGTTATGAACTTGGCCTGGATGCGGGTTATACCTTCAACTACGGCGGCGAACAGGCGCTGACCCCGTACTTCAAGCTGGCTTACGTCTATGACGATGCTGACAATAATGCTGATATCAACTCTGACAGCATTGATAACGGCGTCGAAGGCTCTGCGGTTCGCGTTGGGCTGGGCACCCAGTTCAGCTTCACCAAAAACTTCAGTGCTTACACCGATGCGACTTATCTGGGCGGCGGTGACGTTGACCAGAACTGGGGAGCAAACCTGGGTGTGAAATATACCTGGTAAATAGAAAGCGCGGGGGATATTTTCCCCCGCTTTTTTATATGGTTTAAAAATAATAAAGAACCGACAGATACAGATGCTTTGAGGTATGCATGAACGTTAATGCGAAACCACTTTCTGAATTAAGCCGGCTCGCAAAATGTCTGGAAGTCGCCGGTACCCCCTTTAAGATCGAACCACAGCAATTAATAACAACCGGCAATAATGATGATGAGCCATTTACTTTTGTAATACAGTCTGGTCTTACCGCTATCCATCGTAAATCTGATGAACTTCTGATGGGCATTGCGCAGGCACCTTTTATCTATGGTTTGAATGCATGGATAAATGATAGTTATCTGGAATATTCCATGATGACACACACAACCTGTTCTGGATTTTATTTACCGGTCTCTGCCACGCGTCAACTTATTCAGCAAAATCATCTCTGGCAGGATGCTTTCTGCTGGGTGTCATGGATTAACCATATTCTGGGCAAGCGTGACCTGCAGCTGGTGGGAAATAACTCTTATAGTCAGATCCGGGCGATGTTGATCAATATGGCCGAGTGGGATGACTCGCTGCGCTCAAAAATTGTCGTTATGAATCATATTCAGCGTAGCACACGTATTTCACGTTCGGTCGTTGCAGAAGTCCTGGCTGCGCTGCGTCAGGGGAACTACATCAATATGAGCCGGGGCAAGCTGGTCAGCATCAACCGCTTGCCCACGGAATATTAAGATCAGTTAGACGCAGTAAGCACCTGGGCTTTATTGGCGCTCAGTTCGGCCACCAGGTTATTGATGCCGTCACTCATATTAACGAAGCGCGTGTTCGGAGAACGGGTGACTACCACAAACGCGCCCACGTTGGACTGCGGAATCATTGCCATGTAGGTAATGAATCCGCCACCGCCGCCGGTTTTCTGAATGATGCCCGGACGGCCATTTTTCGGCGCCATATAGACCCAGCCCAGGCCGAGCGCATCGGCTTTACCCGGCACGTCCATCCCGATGACGCGATGCAGCTGAGTACGCTGATAGATAAGGGTCTGCATACGATCGGCCTGGCTGCTGCGGGAGTAAAAATCCGAAGAAAGGAACTGCTGCATCCAGCGCATCATGTCGCCAGGGGTGGAATAGACCCCGCCGCTGCCCACGGCCGCCAGCGTGTTGTTACAGGGGCTTGCGCCTTTCTCTGCCACCATCAGGCGTTTGCACTGGTCCGGGGAAGGGGTAAAGGTGGTGTCTTTCATGCCCAGCGGACGCGTGATCTGCTCTTCAAACAGCTGCGGGTAAGGTTTGCCCGCCGCCGTTGAAAGCGCATCCGCCAGCAGATCGAACGCCAGGTTCGAGTAAGAGGCCTGCGAGCCCGGGGCGGATTTCAGCGTGGCGGTGCTCAGGTAGTTCCAGCGCTGTTGGCGCGTTGGCCAGACAAAAACGTCGCGGTGCGCCGCGCCGCCCGGCTGCTCGCGCGGCAGAGCGCTGGTGTGCGTCGCGAGGTTCACCAGGCGAATTGGCGTGCCCTGATACGTCGGCACGCGGGCACCCGGCGGGGCGTATTTGCTGAGCGGATCGTCGAGCTTTACCACGCCCTGGTCGAGCAACTTCACCAGCATTTCGCTGGTCATCAGCTTGGTTAAGGACGCGACGCGCACAACGGAATCCAGCTGCGGACGAACGTTATTACCTGGACGCGTTTCACCAAAGCTGCGGAAAACGCGCTGGTTGCCGTCGATGACCACCAATGCCATTCCTGTCGCGACGCTGCCGTAATAGATAAGGTTCGCGTAGCGATCGGCAATATCGGAAGCCAAAACGGGCGCCGTCAGCGGCTGGGCTGCCTGGGCGGTGGAGAAGCTCACCGCACACAGCGCGGCAAAAGAGAGCAGACAACGTTTCAACGAAAAGCATCCATGAAGTGAATGAGGAAAGTAATGGGTATTTATACTACTAATCGGCACCGTGCAATGCCCCGAATAGCATAACCATAGCGAGAAAAACGTAACCATGGGTAAATATGAAGAATTTCCCTGCGAGCGCTCTCCCATTTTGTGACATCGGGCTTATGATAGGCACCAGTGTTACTTAATCTTGCGGAGAACGGTATGTCTGAAAAGCGTGTGGTAATGGTGGTTGATATGCAGAACGGGGTGTTTGAAACCCCGCGTCATCAGCGCGAGACGTGTGTCTCTCTGATCAACCAGCTTACGCAGGCTGCCGACACGGTGGTTTTTATTCAGCATGCCGAGGCCGGGGGGCTGGAAGAGGGAAGTGACGGGTTTGCGTTGCTGCCTGAACTCCATCAACCTGCTGGCGCGCTGTACGTGACCAAAACTGCCTGCGATGCCTTCTATAACACCGGGCTTGAGGCGCTGTTACGCGAGCAGGGCATTCGCGAGTTTGTCATCTGCGGCTGCGCCACCGATTACTGCGTTGACGCCACGGTCAAGAATGGCGTCAGCCGGGGTTACCACATTACCGTGGCGGAAGATGCCCACACCACCGCCAACCGCCCGGCTGCCGAAGCACAGATCCTGATTCACCACCACAACGACGTCTGGCGAAACTTCATTGCGCCAGCGAACCCTGTCGCGGTGAAACGCACCGAAACAATTCTCGAAAACTGGAAAGCGAACTAATAATCAACCCACGGGTCTGACCTTTTTGCCCGAGCCGGGGTCCGGCTCGGGCAAGGTATTCGTGTGGTAATGTGTTGAGCACAGCAACAACCATAACAACAAGAAGGAAGTATCATGTTTAAGTCTTTTTTCCCAAAGCCGGGGCCTTTTTTCCTGTCGGCATTTATTTGGGCACTGATCGCAGTCGTGTTCTGGCTGGCGGGCGGCGGTGCATGGCTGACACGCATCGTGGGGGCGACAGGCGAGGTGCCGATTAGCGCGGCGCGCTTCTGGTCGTTCAGCTATCTGCTGTTTTATGCCTATTACGCGCTGTGCGTCGGGCTGTTTGCGCTGTTCTGGTTTAATTATTCCCCTCATCGCTGGCAGACGTGGTCCATTCTCGGAACGTCGCTGATTATTTTTGTCACCTGGTTTCTGGTCGAAGTGAGCGTAGCCATTAACGCGTGGTATGCCCCGTTCTACGATCTCATCCAGAAAGCGCTGAGCGCCCCTAACAGGGTGCCAATTGGCGAGCTTTATAATCAGTTAAAAATTTTTATGGGCATTGCGATGATCGCTGTCACCGTGGCGGTGCTGAATAATTTCTTCGTCAGCCATTACGTCTTCCGCTGGCGTACGGCGATGAACGAATTCTACATGACCCACTGGGAGCGTCTGCGCCATATTGAAGGTGCTGCTCAGCGTGTTCAGGAAGACACCATGCGTTTTGCGTCAACGCTTGAGGATATGGGCGTCAGCCTGCTTAATGCCATCCTGAAACTGTTTGCGTTCTTACCGATTCTGGTCGCGCTTTCTCCGCATATTTCAGCATTGCCGATTGTCGGACATTTACCGTACGGCCTGCTCATCCCGGCGCTGATTTGGTCGCTTATGGGCACTGGCCTGCTTGCCGTCGTCGGGATTAAGCTGCCGGGCTTAGAGTTTAAGAATCAGCGTGTTGAAGCGGCCTATCGTAAGGAGCTGGTCTACGGAGAGGACGACCCAACGCGCGCTGCGCCCCCGACGATAAAAGAGCTGTTCCGCAACGTCCGTTTCAACTATTTCCGGCTCTATTTCCACTATATGTATTTCAATATTGCCCGTATTTTCTATCTGCAGGTCGATACTGTTTTTGGACTATTCCTGTTGTTCCCATCTATTGTTGCGGGAACAATCACGCTGGGCTTACTGACCCAGATTACCAACGTGTTCGATCAGGTCAGAAACTCGTTCCAGTATCTGATCAACTCCTGGACCACGCTGGTGGAGCTGATGTCCATCTACAAACGTCTGCGCAGCTTTGAACATGAGCTGGACGATCGGGACCTGCAGGAAGTCACCAACACATTTAGCTAATACAGGGAGTTGCTATGTCTTTTGCCGTACCGCGTGCGTTACCGCTGTCCTTGCTGGCTGCCCTCGTTCTGGCGGGCTGTGCCGAAAAAGGGGCCGCTCCGCTTAAAAAGGGCGAGAAGCCCGTGGATGTCGCAAGCGTTGTGCGGCAAAAAATGCCCGCCAGCGTGAAGGATCGCAATGCGTGGGCGGATGCGCTGGCAAAAACCTTTGAAAGCCAGAAGATTGCCCCAACCGAGGAGAATATCTGCTCGGTGCTGGCGGTGGCGCAGCAGGAGTCGATGTACCAGTCAGACCCGGTGGTGCCGGGTCTCAACAAAATTGCCTGGAAAGAGATCGACCGCCGCGCGGAATCGATGCATATCCCGGTATTCCTCGTGCATACCGCGCTGAAAATCACTTCGCCAAACGGCAAAAGCTACAGCGAGCGGCTGGACACGGTGAAAACCGAAAAACAGCTCAGCGCCATCTTTGATGATTTCATTAACATGGTGCCGATGGGGCAGAAACTGTTTGGCTCACTGAACCCGGTTCACACCGGCGGCCCGATGCAGGTGAGCATTGCGTTTGCCGAGAAGCATACCGACGGCTACCCGTGGGAAATTGACGGTACGGTGCGTCAGGAGGTCTTCTCCCTGCGCGGCGGGCTGTGGTTCGGCACGTATCATCTGCTGAACTATCCGGCGAACTACAGCGAGCCCTTGTACCGCTTTGCAGACTTTAACGCGGGCTGGTATGCCAGCCGTAACGCGGCGTTTCAGAGCGCGGTTAGCCGCGCAAGCGGCGTCAAGCTGGCGCTGGACGGCGATCTTATCGCCTACGGCAGCAGTGAGGCGGGAAGCACCGAGCGGGCGATCCGGAAATTATCGACAACGCTTGATATGAGCAACAGCGACATTCGCCGTCAGCTTGAGAAAGGCGACAGCCTGGCGTTTGAGAAAACGGATCTCTACAAGAAAGTGTTTGCGCTTGCCGATAAGAAGAGTGGGAAAACGTTGCCGAGGGCAATTCTGCCGGGGATTCAGCTGGAAAGCCCGAAGATCACGCGTAACCTGACCACCGCATGGTTCGCAAAACGCGTGGACGATCGCCGGGCTCGCTGTATGGGGCTTTAATGGCGACGACGAAAGCGCAGGACGAGCGCGACCACGCCTAAAATCATACACCCCGCGAGGAAGGGAACGAGGCCAAACAGCGTGCTCACGCCAAACCCGATTTCAACCCGCGGGCGTCCGTTATCCTGCACCTGCATCAGGTGTTCATAAACGCCCGGCGCGTGCACCAGCATATTAAGCAGCTGGGAGCCAGCCCAGAAGCAGAACAGGACAAACAGGGCATACGCGATATTACCCGCCGTGGAGGTTTTTGGTTTGCCGCCAAAAATCGGTTTCGACAATGTAAAGTCAGCCATGTTGACCTCCCGAAATATCACTCTGTTTTAATACGCGTCTTACGGGGTGAGTTTGACAGGTCATCGCATTTGTCAATATCAGAATCGTGGTAATTTTCGCTCAGGATTTCTCCTGGATTGTTGATTTCTGCAGCATGTCACAATTTGTTAACTTAAATGAAACTGCACCGCATTTCAGAATTTCCGCATCTGCCACAGACCTGGCGGTGAAACTGTGAGAGGATGTCTTTTTTTCTGCCGGAGTTGTTATGAAACTCACGTCCAAACTTCGCCGTGACTGGCACTACTACGCCTTTGCTATCGGGCTGATCTTTATTCTTAACGGCGTCGTGGGGCTGTTGGGATTTGAAGCGAAAGGCTGGCAAACCTATGCCGTGGGCCTGGTGACCTGGGTAATCAGTTTCTGGCTGGCAGGGCTGATAATCCGCCGCCGTCCGGAAGAGACGACAGCGGAGGAGACGGCTAAGGGTGCCGATTAGCCGTTAACGGAACTTTTCAGGGCGCTGTCGGCGGCATGACGCTCCAGCGCCAGCTCGATCAGGCGGGTGATCAGCTCAGAGTAGCCAAGCCCGCTGGCCTGCCACAGTTTTGGATACATGCTGATATTGGTGAAACCCGGCAGCGTGTTGATTTCATTGATCACCACCTCGTTCTCCGGCGTCAGGAACACGTCCACGCGCGCCATGCCGCTGCAGCCGAGCGTCTGATAGGCCTCAATGGCGATCGCCCGGATCTTATCGTTAATGGCCGGATCGATATCCGCAGGAACAACAACCTGGGCGCCTTTATCATCAATATATTTGGTGTCGTACGAGTAGAAGTCGCTGTTTAAGACCACTTCACCGCAGGTGCTGGCCTGTGGGAAATCGTTGCCCAGCACCGCGCACTCAATTTCGCGGCCTTTGATCCCCTGCTCAACCACCACTTTATGGTCGAACTCGAACGCCAGACGGACGGCTTGCGTGAACTCTGCTTCGGTGGTGACTTTGCTGACGCCCACAGAGGAGCCCTGGTTAGCTGGCTTCACAAACAGCGGCAGACCCAGTTCAGCGCTAATTTGCGCGAAGCTGTGTTTGTCGCGGTTGGCGCGGGTGAGCGTCACGAACGGCGCGATATTCAGCCCGGCATCGCGCAGCAGGCGTTTGGTGACGTCTTTGTCCATGCAGGCGGCGGAGCCCAGCACGTCCGAGCCCACGAACGGCAGGTTGGCCATGCGTAACATTCCCTGCAGGGAACCGTCTTCGCCGAGGGTGCCGTGCACGATGGGGAAGACCACGTCGATCTGGGCGAGAGCCTGCGCGTTGCCTGCGTCGATGAGCTGACCTTTCACGACGCCGGGTACGGTGGCGACGCTAATTTCCGAAGGATTAAGGGCGATGTGTGCCGGATCGTTGGCATTCAGCAGATACTGGCTGGCATCGTTAACATGCCACTGGCCCTGTTTATCAATGCCCAACAGCACCACGTCGAAACGGCTTTTATCGATCGCATCGACGATATTTTTAGCCGATTGCAATGAAACCTCGTGCTCCGCTGATTTTCCCCCAAAGACAATACCTACGCGCTGCTTTGCCATCTCACTCTCTTCCAGTCTGACGAAAAGCCAATAACATACCACGATGCCCTGCGGGTTTCGCGGCCTTCTGCCATAATGTTTTGGGGAACAGTGAGGGGGGAGAGTGAAAGGAAAAACGCTGCTGACCATTTTCATCCTTGGGGCAATCGCAATGGCGGGCTATCGCTGGCTGCCGTCTTACTACAACCCTTTCACGCCGCTGAACCTGGACGACCCGCCTGGCCGCATTACCCAGTATAAGCTGCGACGCTTAACGCCCGAAGCCTGCGCGAGTCTGTTAGCGCAGGCTAATCAAAAAAACCTGATCCGCACGCAGGCGGTCGCTGACAGCGGCGGGGAATGCCCGCTGAACAACGTCGTGCGCGTGCGTGACTTTGGCCCGGTGAGCCTGAACGGCAGTTTTCTTGCCAGCTGTCCGCTGGCGCTCAGCTCAGCCCTGTTTGTCAGCCAGCAGGCACGGCCCCTGACTAAACGCTTTACCGGCAGTGAACTGACGCGCATTGAGCACCTCGGCAGCTTTGCCTGCCGCAATATCTACCACCGGCCCGATGCGCGGCGCAGCGAACATGCCACGGCAGAGGCGCTGGATATCGCCGCTTTTCGGCTGGCGAACGGAGAGCGCGTTACGGTACTTAACGGCTGGAAATCGGCAAAAACGCAGCCCTGGCTGAAGGCTCTGCTGGCGGCAAGCTGCGGTTACTACGGAAACGGTCTTGGGCCGGAATATAACGCGGCGCACGCCAGCCATTTTCATCTGGGAATGCGCGGCTTTGGTCTCTGCCGCTGAAGCATAATCTTCCGCCAGAAAATGGATGAATTGTGACTTATTTCACAAATATGATGACTGGGAAGATAAAACACCAAAGTCAGCGAGGCCGCATCTCTGGTGCGACGTTAAGGCGCGTAACTTGCTAATCTGACGGCGAATTCGCCTAAAAATGAAGACTATTTCTGTATGGAATCCTGGAAAGTTAATCTCATCTCGGTCTGGTTCGGCTGCTTCTTCACCGGGCTTGCCATCAGCCAGATCCTGCCGTTCCTGCCGCTGTACGTGTCACAGCTGGGGGTCAGCTCCCACGAAGCGCTGTCCATGTGGTCCGGGCTGACGTTCAGCGTCACGTTTCTGGTCTCCGCCATTGTGTCACCGATGTGGGGCAGCCTGGCGGATCGGAAAGGGCGCAAGCTGATGCTGCTGCGCGCCTCCCTCGGGATGGCGATTGCTATTCTGCTCCAGGCCTTCGCCACCAACGTCTGGCAGCTGTTTTTCCTGCGGGCGGTGATGGGGCTGACGTCCGGGTATATTCCCAACGCCATGGCGCTGGTTGCCTCTCAGGTGCCGCGCGAGCGCAGCGGCTGGGCGCTGAGTACGCTCTCCACCGCCCAGATCAGCGGCGTTATCGGCGGCCCGCTGCTGGGAGGTTTTCTGGCTGACCATGTCGGTCTGCGCGCGGTATTCATCATCACCGCAATCCTGCTGGTGATCAGCTTTCTGGTTACGCTCTTTCTTATCAAAGAGGGGGGCCGCCCCGTTATCAGTAAATCTGAGCGCCTGAGCGGCAAGGCCGTCTTCGCCTCGCTGCCATACCCGGGACTCGTGATTAGCCTGTTTGTCACCACCATGGTGATCCAGCTCTGCAACGGTTCGGTCGGCCCGATTCTGGCGCTGTTTATCAAGTCGATGGAGCCGGACAGCAACAATATCGCCTTTCTCAGCGGCATGATTGCCGCCGTGCCGGGCGTCTCCGCGCTGATCTCTGCCCCGCGTCTGGGAAAACTGGGCGACAGGATCGGCACGGCGCGCATCCTGATGGCGACGCTGATTTTTGCGGTGGTGCTCTTTTTCGCCATGTCGTTTGTTACCTCTCCGCTTCAGCTGGGCGTGCTGCGGTTTTTACTCGGCTTTGCGGATGGCGCTATGTTGCCCGCCGTACAGACATTGCTGGTCAAATATTCCAGCGACCAGGTCACGGGGCGTATTTTTGGCTATAACCAGTCGTTTATGTATTTAGGCAACGTCGCCGGTCCGCTTATTGGTGCGTCCGTATCTGCAATGGCGGGTTTTCGCTGGGTATTTGCCGCGACGGCGATTGTCGTTTTAATCAATATTATCCAGCTGGCTATTGCCCTGCGTCGCCGCAGACAAATAGCGGAAGCGAAATCAGCGAAATAACCTTTTCGCAGATGTATTATATATTCTTATGGTAGCCGCATTTTTATATAACAAAATGCGGCGTTTTTTTATAGGAAAACGTTTCGCTGAAAAGATCGCTGCGCTAATTTGGCGGCAATGTCACTTTTGCATAAGATAATACTTTTCTCCGCTTTGCATATTTCATTCCTGGTGTTAATTTCAGAGGAAATCCCATAAGGAAATAGCACGATGAAAAATCTCATTGCTGAGTTGCTGGTTAAGCTTGCACAAAAGGAAGAGGAGTCGAAAGAGCTGGTCGCCCAGGTCGAAGCGCTGGAAATAGTTGTCACCGCGCTGCTGCGGCAGATGGCAACATCGGATCAGCAGGCGTTAATTGAAAGCATTGAAGGAGCGCTGGATAAGGCGCGGCCCGATACGCAGGTTCCGCCAGAGGATGCCGAGTTGCTGCAGCAATACGTAAAGAAGCTGTTGAGGCATCCGCGCAGTTAAGCCGTTACTGACATGTCATAGGATTGTCATGCAGGATGCCTGGAGTCGCTCTGTTTTATTTTTGTATTTGTACATGAAGAAAATAAATTGAAACAGAGCGCGCTTTTTAGCGCGTTACATTCCCTGTTAATTACCCCTGCCAGTTATGCTGATACCGTCAATTCCTGCGCGCTGGAACTGAAATGATAAATTCCCGGCCGAAATCACATCTGCCGGGTGGTTTTTTTCCTGTCACGAACCAGACTTACAGGGAATGTTCACAAAAGGATGGTGCAATGAAAACAACATTACTGGTTACTCTGCTCTCCGGCCTGTTCCTGATCTCCTCGGCGAACGCGGAAGAAAAAACATTAACGCCGCAACAGCAACGCATGACCACCTGTAATCAACAGGCGACGTCCCAGAGTCTGAAGGGGGATGCACGTAAAACCTACATGAGCGACTGCCTGAAAAACGGCGCCGCGAAACCCGGCGAAAAAAGCCTGACGCCGCAGCAGCAAAAAATGCGCGAGTGTAATGCGAAAGCAACCGAACAGTCCCTCAAGGGCGACGATCGCAGCAAGTTCATGAGTGCCTGCCTGAAGAAAAAAGTGTAGTTCTAACGGGTGAGCGGCTCCGGCGGCTCACCCGAAATTTCATACTTTCCCCGCAGATCCCCTCTCTATAATTTGGGAAAATGTTTCAGAATATTCCCAAAAATGATGAATGATGACATTTATTACTACAAAAAGCGCATTCGGGAAGAGTGGAGTTTAACCCTTTCTCAGGATGACCCTCACCGTACCGGCATCCAGTTTGCCAGGCGAGCCCGGCTGGCGCGCGTTGTCGGGCTGGCGGCGATGTTTTTCCCGGTGGCGGAAATTCTGGTCAGCCATTTTTTACCCGGCAGCTGGTGGTTGTTGCTGGTGGGGTGGGCATTCATCTGGCCGCACTTTGCCTGGCAGTTATCCTGCCGCGCCGCTTCACCTCATCAGCAGGAAATTTTTAACCTCAAGATGGATGCCGTTATCGCCGGGGTCTGGATCGGCGTGATGGGGATGTATGTATTACCCACTGCGGCGCTGGTGATGATGGTGGGGATGAATATGATGGGCTCTGGCGGCTGCCGCCTTTTTATCGCGGGGATCGTGCTCACCCTGCTTACTGCGCTGCTTACGTTACCGCTTGCTGGCAGAGCGCAGCCCTTTAATCCGGGGGCGCTGGAGTGGGGCTTAACGCTTCCTGTCCTTATGCTTTATCCCATGCTGTTTGCCTGGCTTAGCCATCGAATGGCCGTCAGGCTGGCGGAACATAAGCGGCGGCTGGAAATGATGAGCACCCGTGACGGTATGACCGGGGTCTTTAACCGCCGACATTGGGAAATGCTGCTGCGCAATGAATTTGAGCGCTGTCGCCGGAGCCACTGCACCGCCACGATATTGCTGATTGATATCGACCACTTTAAAAACATCAACGATACCTGGGGGCACGACGCAGGCGACAAGGCCATCGTGGCCATTACCCGCCAGCTTCAGATGTCGGTACGGTCAGGCGATGCGATAGGCCGGTTTGGCGGGGATGAGTTCGCGGTGATTATGTCCCAGACGGCCGCTGAAAGCGCCATCGCCGTCATGTCGCGGGTTCACGCGCGGCTGGAAACGCTGTCGTTACCCTGCGCGCCGAAGGAGCCTCTGCGCATCAGCGTGGGCGTGGCCCCCTGGGGGCCGCAGTTTGTACACTATCGGGAATGGTTGAAGGCGGCAGATGTGGCGCTGTATAAGGCGAAAAATGCCGGGCGCGGCCGCACCGAAGTGGCCGCCTGACGCCCGGCCAGACATCAGGATTTACTCAGCTTCTCTGATTTTTCCATGCATTTTGCCATCGCTTCGATAACCGCAGAACGGAACCCGCGTTCTTCCAGCACCCGCACCGCTTCGATGGTGGTACCGGCCGGGGAGCAGACCATATCCTTCAGTTCACCCGGGTGTTTACCGGTCTCCAGCACCATTTTGGCGGAGCCCATCACTGCCTGCGCGGCGAATTTATACGCCTGCGCGCGCGGCATACCGCCAAGCACGGCGGCGTCCGCCATCGCTTCTAAAAACATGAAAACGTACGCGGGGGCTGAACCGCTCACGCCGACCACTGGATGGATCATGGATTCTGCAATCACTTCCGCCTCGCCGAAGCAGCGGAAAATGTTTAGCACGTCCGCCACCTCTTCTGAAGTCACCAGCGCGTTAGGGGTGACGGAGGTCATACCGGCGTTGACCAGTGAGGGGGTATTCGGCATCGCGCGGACGATTTTACGATCGTGGCCCAGCGCGCGCGCCAGCTGATCGAGCGTCACGCCTGCGGCAATCGACACGACCAGCGTCTCTTTATTCAGGCTGGAGGTGATGTCGCTTAACACTTTGATCATGATGTTCGGCTTAACGGCACCAAAGACGATATCGGCAACCTGGGCCACCTCCTGCGCGCTTTCGGCGGCGTTGATCCCGTATTGATCGCGCAGCGCGGCGACGTTATCCGGTGACGGCGTATAAACCCAAATCTGACCCGGCAGAACCTGCCCGCTGGCGATCAGGCCGCCCAGGATGGCTTTGCCCATGTTACCGCAGCCGATAAACCCGATTTTCTTGTCCATCATGATTCTCCGTCATTATGCGTTGTTTTCTCTGATTGATAGCTTAACAACGAAATGCAGGCGACAATAGTCGGCAGAGTCATTATGGGGAGACAACATGGCGATTTGGGTTGATGCGGACGCGTGTCCGAATGTGATTAAAGAGATTTTATTCCGCGCCGCCGAGCGCGTTCAGATGCCGCTGACGCTGGTAGCGAACCAGAATATTCGCGTCCCGCCTTCGCGGTTCATTCGCTCCCTCCGCGTGCCGGCCGGGTTCGACGTGGCGGATAATGAAATTGTTCGTCTGTGCAGCGCGGAAGATCTGGTCATCACCGCCGATATTCCGCTGGCGGCGGAAGTGCTGGAGAAAGGGGCGGCGGCGCTCAATCCTCGCGGCGAGCGTTATTCGCCTTCAACCATCCGGGAAAAACTCACTATGCGTGATTTTATGGATACGATGCGGGCCAGCGGCGTGCAGACCGGTGGACCGGACAGCCTGTCCCAGCGCGATCGCCAGCAGTTTGCTGCCGAACTGGATAAATGGCTGCTGGAAGTGAAGCGCCGTACGGCGTAATGATAATTATTGTCAATATGTGGTACAGTGTAGCCTCCACAGGGTTGTCATCCCGTACCGCTTTGCAGTAAAGTATTCGACACATCTTCTGCAATTATTTCTTTACACTCTTCAGCCATTCGGCATCAAGGGGAACACCTGGCTATGACCCAACCCATCTTTTTAGTTGGCCCCCGCGGCTGTGGGAAAACCACCGTTGGCGTGGAACTGGCACGCGCATGTCATCGTCAGTTTGTTGATACCGACCACTGGCTGCAGACCGAGGCCGGCAAAACCATCGCAGACATCGTGGAGCAAGAGGGATGGGAAAGCTTTCGCGCCCGCGAAACGGCCGCGCTGAAAGCGGTCACCACGCCGTCAGCCGTCATTGCGACGGGAGGCGGTATTGTTCTGGCCGAATGTAATCGTCACTTTATGCGCGAAAAAGGCATTGTGATCTATCTCTGCGCGCCGGTGGCGGCTCTGGTAGGGCGACTTGAAGCATTTCCTGAAGAGGGACAACGCCCGGCGCTGACCTCACGACCGCTCAGCGAAGAGGTGAGCGAAGTGCTGGCCGAGCGTGATGCCCTCTACCGTGAAGCGGCACACCATGTCGTGGATGCCTCTGCGGCCCCGGAAGATGTGGTAATTCAGATTATTACCGCCCTGCGTCTGGCGTGTGCCAGCTAACCGCCGTCTATACTGATAGCTCAGACATAAAAAAAGGATGAGCTATGCCAACCAGACCTCCCTATCCGCGCGAAGCACGTATTGTTACCGTTGAAAAAGGCAATGGCGACCAGACCGTCACCTGGTACCAGCTGCGTGCCGATCACCCCAAACCGGACTCGCTGATCAGTGAACATGAGACTGAACAGGAAGCGCTGGATGCCAAACGGCGCTACGAAGATCCCGAAAAGTCGTGAATGTTTTCCTAAACGCTCCAATACCGTGCCTGAATCACACTTTTTACTCATCGTAAATGTTAAGCAGGAGTTAATATTTAGTTATTACAGGTAGCTCCGTTACCGGCAGGCGATCTTTACATTTCGGGGTAGAGATCGCCTGCTACGCTTGGTGCTGTTTTGTTGAAAAAACGAACTGTACAGCGTAGAGAGCCTGTACCTGTGTATACGTATTTGTAGTGATGGAAGGCGAAGAAGATGAAGGCAACGTTGGCGATCCTCACCATTGGTGTGGTCCCTGTAAGCGAAGTGTTACCGCTCTTAACCGAGCATGTATCTGAACAACAGATCACGCATCTCAGCCTGCTGGGTAAGATGAGCCGGGAAGAGGTCATGGAAGACTACGCTGTAGAGGCGGGGGAGGATCCCCTGGCGACGTTATTAAGCGACGGTAAACTGGCGCATGTTTCTCGGCAGAAAATAGAGCGTTCGCTGCAGGCAGTAATAGAAGTACTCGATAATCAGCAATATGACGTAATTTTGCTGATGAGCACCGCCCCCATTAAGGGGCTCATCGCGCGCAATGCGATTTTGCTTGAGCCGATGCGCATTATTCCTCCGCTGGTAGCCTCCATTGTTGACGGGCATCAGGTGGGGGTCATTGTGCCCATCGAGGAGCTTATGGACAACCAGGAAGCAAAGTGGCACGTGCTCGAAAAAACGCCCCTGTATGCGCTGGCAAACCCCTTCTGGGACAGCGAGGCTAAACTCATTGCTGCCGGGAAGGAGCTGCTGGAGAGAGGGGCGGATGTATTGATTCTGGACTGTCTTGGTTTTCACCAGCATCACCGGGATTTACTGCAAAAGGCGCTGGACGTGCCGGTGCTGTTATCCAACGTTCTGATGGCTCGCCTGGCCTCAGAACTTCTGACGTAATGATTTTGCGTGACAGGTGATGAGCATGGCCCCTATAGTGAATTTTTATCTCTGAATATAAGGGCCAGTTCATGCTTCAAAGTAACGAATACTTTTCCGGTAAAGTGAAATCCATCGGTTTTACCAGCAGCAGCACTGGCCGCGCCAGTGTGGGCGTTATGGCTGAAGGGGAATACACCTTTGGCACGGCAGAAGCGGAAGAGATGACGGTGGTCAGCGGCGCGCTGAACGTCTTACTGCCGGGTGAAACGGAATGGAAAGTTTACGCTGCCGGACAAGTTTTCAACGTCCCTGGCCACAGCGAATTTCATTTGCAGGTCGCTGAACCGACCTCTTATCTGTGCCGCTACCTGAAATAATCGTCTTTCCTCTCCCCTTTGGGGAGAGGATCAGGGTGAGGGGAAATTATCTCTGCGCTTCGCCGCCGAGACCTTCCACCAGATTCTGAATTAACGCGGCCAGTTCGCCGGTCATCAGGATAAAGTCCGCGTCAAAGCGCTGGGCGTAATCTTCCCGGTCGATATCTTCGTTTTGATCGCGCAGCTCGTCGCAGAACTTCAGACGCTTCACGGAACCGTCGTCGCACATCACGAACTGAATGCGCTGCTGCCAGTCGAGCGCCAGTTTGGTGACCACTTTGCCCGCTTCAATGTGTACGGCGATCTCGTCGCTCACCAGATCCTGCTTTTTCGCGCGGATCACGCCGCCATCTTCCAGCAGGGCTTTCAGCTCGGCTTCGTCCAGGATCTGGAAACCTTGCGCCGCGGTACCGCTGCGAACCCACTCGGTCAGGGTCAGCTCAATCGGCGTTTCCAGCGCCAGCGGTACGACCGGTAAAGAGCCGATGCTTTTACGCAGCAGGGCCAGCGTATCTTCCGCTTTTTTGGCGCTGGCGCAGTCCACCATGATCAGCCCGTTAACGGTATCGATCCACATCATCGTCTGGCTGAAGCGGCTGAAGGCGCGCGGCAGCAGAGAGTGCAGCACTTCATCTTTCAGCGAGTCTTTTTCGGTTTTTTTCAGCTTGCGGCCCTGCTCGGCTTCCAGCTTGAAAATTTTTGCTTCAAGCGCCTGCTTAACCACCGGCGTGGGCAGAATTTTCTCTTCTTTGCGGGCGCAGACGATGATTTGACCCGTGCTGCTGGCGTGGGTCAGTGCATCGCTTTGTGAACCCATTGGCGGAACCCAACCGGTTTTCGCCATATCCTGGCTACCGCAAGGGGAAAAGCTATAAGCGGCTAACTGTTTTTCCATCTCTTCTGCGCGCAGCGAAACGTCGCGGCTGAGACGGTAAACCATCAAATTTTTGAACCACAGCATGATAATTTCCACGGCCTTGTCGTTAAATCAGCGGGCATGATAACGAATTGTCGCATCGCTTGCATTGCTAATCGGGAAGCGTGCTTCTACTCTGTTGATAATCAAAATAATGAGGAGAGTCTTGTGCGTATTGGGATTGATTTGGGCGGCACCAAAACAGAAGTCATCGCATTAAGCGAGCAGGGGGAACAGCTGTTCCGCCACCGTCTGCCGACGCCGCGCGATGATTATCACCAGACGATCGAGACGATTGCCCGGCTGGTTGATATGGCCGAGCAGGCGACGGGCGAGAGGGGCACGGTCGGGATGGGGATCCCCGGCTCCATTTCGCCTTATACGGGTGTGGTGAAAAATGCCAACTCTACCTGGCTCAACGGTCAGCCGTTTGATAAGGATTTGAGCCAGCGTCTGAACCGGGAAGTGCGTCTGGCGAATGACGCTAACTGCCTGGCGGTCTCAGAGGCCGTTGATGGTGCAGCCGCAGGAGCGCAGACCGTGTTTGCGGTGATTATCGGTACCGGCTGCGGCGCGGGCGTGGCCTTTGGCGGACGTTCACATATCGGCGGCAACGGCACGGCGGGTGAGTGGGGGCACAACCCGCTGCCGTGGATGGATGAAGATGAACTCAAATACTGCGCCGAGGTGCCGTGCTACTGCGGCAAGCAGGGCTGTATCGAGACCTTTATTTCCGGCACCGGTTTTGCGACCGACTACCACCGCCTGAGCGGCCAGCCCCTCAAGGGGAACGAGATTATGCGTTTGGTGGAAGAACAGGATCCGGTGGCCGAACTGGCGCTCAGCCGCTACGAAATGCGTCTGGCGAAATCGCTGGCGCACGTAGTGAACATTCTCGATCCGGACGTGATTGTGCTCGGCGGTGGCATGAGCAACGTTGACCGGCTGTACGCCACGGTACCAAATCTGGTGAAACAGTGGGTCTTCGGCGGCGAGTGCGAAACCCCGATCCGCAAAGCCGTCCACGGCGACTCCAGCGGCGTGCGCGGCGCGGCGTGGTTATGGCCGGAGTAAACGCAAAACGGCAACGTGCGTTGCCGTTTTTGATGTTTAGAGGGCCAGGGAGAGGGCACCAGATCGAATCGACCCAACACTCACCCCACCGCAAACTCCCTGTCCAGCCTGCTATACCCCAGTCCGTTGATCTTCTTCACCTTGATCTGCACCGGAATGCGCTCTTTCATCGCCTCGACGTGGCTAATCACCCCGATGGTTTTCCCGGTGGCGTTCAGCGCGTCGAGCGCATCCAGCGCCGTATCCAGCGTCTCACTGTCGAGCGTGCCGAACCCTTCATCCAGGAACAGGGAATCGATCCGCGTCTTATGACTCACCAGATCGGAAAGCGCCAGCGCCAGCGCCAGGCTGACCAGGAAGCTCTCGCCGCCGGAGAGGGTGCGGGTATCGCGAACCGCATCCGCCTGCCACGTATCCACCACTTCCAGCTCCAGCGCGTCGCTGGCCTTACGCTGCAATAAATAACGCCCGTGTAAACGGTTAAGCTGCTGGTTAGCAAGCCAGACAAGATTGTCCAGCGTCAGCCCCTGGGCGAACTTACGGAACTTGTCGCCGGTGCTGGAGCCGATCAGCGCGTTCAGGTACCCCCAGTCATCCGCCTGGCGCGCGGCCTCTTCAATTTGCTGCATCAACGCCAGCTGGTGCTGCCGGTTATCGCTGTCCTGCTTAAGCTGCTGGCGGATCTCGCCCTGATGCGTCGTGTTCTCGCGAAGCCGCTGCGCCAGCTGCTGCAGCTGGCTTTGCAGCGTGGCAGCATCGGCGTCGAGCCCTTCCGGGCGCAGCGCCAGATGAGACTGCAGCTGCTGGTTCGCTTGCCCGCACAGCGCCGCGGCCTGCTGGATCTGGTTTTCCAGCGACTGTTTCAGCTGTTCGAGGCGGCGAATAGTATCGTCATCCAGCAGCGCGGCAAGGAACGCGTCCCGATCGGCAAAACAGCTTGCGGAGAGCGCCGCGGTGAACTGCGTCTGCGATTGCTGCAGGCGCTCGCGCTCCAGCGCCTCCTGCTGCTGCAGGGCGGCGAGCTGGCTTTGCAGCGACACGCATTCATTGTGGATGTCGCGCCAGTCATCAGGAATGGCCGGTTCAGCCTCTTCACCGTGTGTTGCCGGAAGCGTGTCGAGCAGCGGCTTCAGCGCGCTCACGCGTTCCTGAAGCACGCCGTGCTGCGTTTGCTTCTCCTGCCAGTGGGCAAATTCCGCTTCGCGGGCGTGCAGCCAGTCGGCTTCATTGCCCTCTTCGGGAACGCTAAGCGAGAGCGCGAGAAGAGTATGTTCCAGCGCCTGGCGCGTTGCCGTGCGCTGCTGCTGATACTGGCGTTCCTGCGCTTCCTGCTCGTTCAGCTGGTTTTGCAGGGTCAGACGCTGGCTGAGCTGGTAAAGCTGGCGCTCGTAGTGTTCCTGCTCGTTCATCCATGGAGCGATATCCTCCTGAATATTCAATGCGATATTCAAAGACGCGCACGCCTCCAGCCACGCTTTAGTGAGTGCTTGCTCTTCCTGAGAAAGCGTCTGCGCTTCGTCTGTCTCACGCTGGATCTGTTGAGCCAGGGCATTAACCTGTCCCAGCACCAGCAGGCCTTCCTCTTTAAGCGCGGCGACCTCTTTTTCGAGCGCATCACGGCGACGCTGGTTATCCGTCAGCTCAAGCGACCGGTAGGTCTCCACGGCAGGATGCTCGTGGGAGCCGCACAGCGGGCAGGGTTTGCCTGCCTCAAGCTGTGAGCGATAGCTTTCCAGATTTTTAATCGTCGCTTCGCGTTCGCATAGGGCTTTCAGGTCCAGATAGTGCTGGTGTTTCTCTTTGTACTGCTGGCGGCGCAGCGCCAGGGTTTCATTGAGCTTGCTCTGCTCCGCCTGGGCTTTCTGCACGCTTTCACCGTTCTGGCTCAGGCGCTTTTGCAGCGGCTGATAGCGGGCATGCAGCGACGTCAGCTGCTGGCGCAGCGTGCGGGACCGGGACTGCTGCTCCATGGCCGCGCAGACCTCATCCGCCGTCAGCGTCAGCGTATTTTCCGGCATCTCAGCCAGCTTCTGACGTAGCTCAGTCATCCGCGCAGCAAGCGCGACGAGCTGACTTTTGTCACGATTTAGCTGTGAGAACTGGGCGCGCCAGCCGGCAATTTCCTGGCCCAGCAGGCGATAACGCTCATTCTCCGCCAGCCACTGTCCCAGCGCCGTCAGTTCGGCCTGTAGCTGCTCATGGGTACGCAGGGCGGTATTGCGGATCCGCGCGCGCAGTGCAGTTTTGGTCTGTAAGCGAGTATTTACTTCGTTAATTCGCTGCTGGGTTTGCGTCAGACGTGCGGTTTGCTCCTGCTGATGCTCCCAGAGCGGACGAAGCTGGGCGGCGGGCTGGGCAAGCTGGAGTTTTGCCAGTTCCGGCGCCGCGTTCGCCTGCGCCTGTTGCGCCTGCTGCTGCAGGGCGGTAACGCGCTGCTGCTCCCGCACGAGCTCGTCATGACGCGTAAGCCACTGAAAATCTTTCTGTTGGCTTTGCTGCTGGGCCAGCAGGGTTTTCTCTTCGTCAGTAAGTGCCTGCAAACTTTGCTGCAACTGCTGCTGTTGTTCTTCGCTGAGCAGCACGACGCCCGCCGCCTGCGCCTCGCATTTTTCCAGCACGCTGCGGGCGGCTTTGTGTTTCTCAAACACCATCGCGGAAATCTGGCCGTAGATTTCGGTGCCGGTGAGTTCTTCCAGCAGTTCTGCTCGGTCGGCCGGTTTGGCATTGAGGAAGGCGGCAAATTGCCCCTGCGAGAGCAGCATTGAGCGGGTAAAACGGCCGTAGTCCAGCCCGGTGAGCGCCGCGGTTTGCTCCAGTTTATCCGACACCTTATCGGCCAGAATCTTGCCATCCTCGCAGCGGGCCAGCTCCACGCGCGGTGCCTGCAAATTCCCGTCCGGCTGGTTGCGCGCCCGGTTCTGGCTCCAGAAGGCGCGATAGGCAACGCCTTTCACCTCAAACTCCACTTCCGCCAGGCACTCGGCGGTATCGCGCGTCATCAGATCGTTTTGCGCCTGAGAGACCTTATTCAGGCGCGGGGTTTCGTGGTAGAGCGCCAGGCAGATGGCATCGAGCAGGGTGGTTTTACCTGCGCCGGTTGCGCCAGTGATGGCAAACAGGCCGTTGCTGGCAAAAGGCTCCGCGGTGAAGTCAATTTTCCACTCGCCCTTGAGGGAGTTGAGATTTTTCAGGCGCAGGCTCAGAATTTTCATGCGTTTTCTTCCTCGTCATTGAGGGCGTGCAGAGTATGGCTGAACAGCTCGTTGAGCCTGACGCGCTTCGCATCATCGAGCTCTTCCTGCGACAGTCGGCGCTCGAATACCTCTTCTACGCGCAATTCGCTAAGCGTTTCGCGCTGGGCGCCGAGCAGAATTTTCTCGCGCTGCTCGCGGCTGCGGCGCACCAGCAGCACCTCAACCGGCAACTCTTCGGTCAGCGCCTGAATTTTCCGCTGCATATCGTGCAGGTAGTCATCGGTGGTGATTTCAATATCCAGCCAGACGGGCGGGTTAAGCTCAGCGCCGCGCCACTGCTCAAGCTGGGCGGTGATGGCAGCCAGATCGCCCTTCAGCACCGCCAGCGGCTGGGTGACCGGCACTTCCAGCGTCTCGACGGCGCTGAGTTTGCCCTCATCAAAGCTCACCAGATGCACGGATTTGGCTTTTCCGGTTTCATCGAAGCTGAGCGAAATAGGGGAGCCACAGTAGCGGATATGCTCGCAGCCGCCGATGACCTGGGCGCGGTGAATGTGCCCGAGCGCGATGTAGTCCGCGGGCGGGAAGTTTTGCGCCGGAAAGGCGTCCAGCGTACCGATATAGATCTCGCGGACCGCGTCACTTTTGCTGGCCCCGACGGTGGTGAGGTGCCCGGTGGCAATGATCGGAATGGCCTGTTCACCGCGCAGGGCACAGGCTTCCGCGTGCTGCTGGTGATAGTAGTCGGTGATGGCCTGCAATAAATGCCGCTGCTTTTCCGCGCCCGACAGTCCCGCCTGGCTTTGCACGATGTCGCGCGGACGTAAAAAGGGAATCGGACACAGTACCGCGCCCGGCGACCCGTCGCGCTTTTTCAGGATCTGCGGGGCGTGCCCTGCGCTGGCGACGACGGTGGTATTGAGAAATGCCAGGATGTCGCGGGATTCATTGAGCGTCGCGACGGAATCATGGTTGCCGGCGACAATCACCAGATGACAGCCGGTTTGCTGCAGATTCACCACGAAGCGGTTGTACAGCTCACGCGCATAGCTCGGCGGCGAGCCGGTATCAAAAATATCTCCCGCCACGATAATCGCGTCCACCTCATGCGTCCGGGCCGTTTCCAGCAGCCAGTTCAGGAACGCTTCATGTTCAGCCGCACGGCTTTTGCTGTAAAAATTTTGACCCAGATGCCAGTCCGAGGTGTGAAGTATGCGCATAGCTGATCCGTGGCAAAAAAGAGAAAGCAGGATTATAAACGTTCAGAGAAGGGAAAATAACCGCTGTAATAAAACAACAGTTTGCCATTTATAGTGGTACTGTTTTTCATAAATCTGTCATAAATCTGACGCATAATGGCGCCGCATTACAAACTTGTAACTTAAATAAGATAAGACAGGGCAAAGTATGGCGAGACGTATTCTGGTCGTAGAAGATGAAGCTCCAATTCGTGAAATGGTGTGCTTCGTGCTCGAACAAAATGGCTTCCAGCCGGTTGAAGCGGAAGATTATGACAGCGCGGTGAACCAGCTGAATGAACCCTGGCCCGATCTGATTCTGCTTGACTGGATGTTGCCCGGCGGCTCCGGACTGCAGTTTATCAAACATCTGAAGCGTGAAGCGCTGACCCGCGACATCCCGGTGGTGATGCTCACGGCGCGCGGAGAGGAAGAGGATCGCGTGCGCGGTCTGGAGACCGGCGCGGACGATTACATTACCAAGCCTTTCTCCCCGAAAGAGCTGGTTGCCCGCATTAAGGCCGTCATGCGCCGTATTTCCCCGATGGCGGTCGAAGAGGTGATCGAGATGCAGGGCCTCAGCCTTGACCCAACGTCACACCGCGTGATGACCGGCGAAAATCCCCTCGACATGGGGCCTACCGAATTTAAACTCCTGCACTTCTTTATGACCCATCCGGAACGCGTTTACAGCCGCGAGCAGTTGCTGAATAACGTCTGGGGAACTAACGTGTATGTCGAAGACCGGACGGTTGACGTACATATTCGCCGCCTGCGAAAAGCGCTGGAACTGAGCGGCCACGATCGCATGGTACAGACGGTCCGCGGTACGGGTTATCGTTTCTCGACCCGTTTCTGAACAATGACAGGAGTGTGACGCGTGCTGGAACGTCTGTCATGGAAAAGGCTCGTCTTTGAACTGATCTTATGCTGTATTCCGGCCCTTCTTCTGGGGGCCTTACTTGGACATCTGCCGTGGTTTCTGCTGGTGGCGGTCACCGGGCTCTTAGCCTGGCATTTCTGGAACCTGCTGCGTCTCTCCTGGTGGCTGTGGGTGGACCGCAGTATGACCCCGCCGCCGGGAAGCGGCAGCTGGGAGCCGCTGCTGTACGGCCTGCACCAGATGCAGATGCGTAATAAAAAGCGTCGCCGCGAGCTGGGAAGCCTGATCAAACGCTTTCGCAGCGGCGCAGAGTCGCTGCCGGATGCGGTGATCCTGACGACAGAAGAAGGAACTATTTTCTGGTGTAACGGGCTTGCGCAACAGCTGCTGGGCCTGCGCTGGCCGGACGACAATGGTCAGAACATCCTTAACCTTCTGCGTTATCCCGAGTTCACGCTGTATCTGAAAAAGCGTGATTTCACCCGTCCCCACAATCTGAAGCTGAATAACGGTCGCCATCTGGAAATCCGCGTGATGCCCTACAGCGATCGCCAGTGGCTGATGGTGGCGCGCGACGTCACCCAGATGCACCAGTTGGAAGGGGCGCGTCGTAACTTCTTCGCCAACGTCAGCCACGAACTACGCACCCCGTTGACCGTGCTGCAGGGCTACCTGGAGATGATGCAGGAGCAAACCCTGGAAGGCGCGCCGCGTGAAAAAGCGCTGCATACGATGCGCGAGCAAACGCACCGTATGGAAGGGCTGGTGAAGCAGTTGCTGACGCTGTCAAAGATTGAAGCGGCGCCTTCTCTTGCGCTGAATGACACCATTGATGTGCCAATGATGCTGCGCGTCGTCGAGCGTGAAGCGCAGACGTTAAGCCATAAAAAACATCAGCTGACCTTTGACGTCGACAACACGCTGAAGGTGCTGGGCAGCGAGGATGAACTGCGTAGCGCCATCTCCAACCTGGTGTACAACGCGGTAAACCATACGCCGGAAGGAACGGATATCTTGGTGCGCTGGCAGCATACGCCGGCAGGCGCCGAGTTTAGCGTTGAGGATAACGGGCCGGGGATCGCCCCGGAGCATATTCCGCGCCTGACCGAGCGCTTCTACCGGGTGGATAAAGCGCGATCGCGGCAGACGGGGGGGAGCGGCCTGGGGCTGGCGATTGTGAAACACGCGGTGAATCACCATGAAAGCCGTCTTGATATCCAGAGTACCCTGGGTAAGGGAACCCGCTTTAGTTTCGTTATCCCGGAACGATTAATTGCCAAAAAGAGCGCCTGACGGCAGGCGTGTCATTTTACCTTTCCATGGGTCAGCCATCGCTGGCCCGTTTGCTTTGCAGTCAAGCGAAACGCGTGTGAATTTTATACGGCCGGCTGTTTTTTGTTCGCATGATTAGCCATGGGTTTTTCCTATAATTAGCGCATTGTTCTGGTGCGCGTTTTCATACTGGCATATTGTTCTGGTTTTGCGATCCCTCCTTGCCTTTAAACGTTATAAGCGTTTAAATTGCCCCCCAGATACTGTCAGACCGACTGTATTTGCGTGGTAAATCGAAAAACTATTCTTCTCCACGCCAGGACGGGAGCATTTCCCGCTAAAATTGAGCAAATTTTCGGCTGTATCGTCCCGTCAGGGACAGCGAAAATCTCAATGTTTTCAACACCACATCCACAGGCAGTAAGGTTTTATGACCCATCACTTAAAATCGCGTGACATCATCGCGCTGGGCTTTATGACATTTGCGCTGTTCGTTGGCGCAGGCAACATCATTTTCCCTCCAATGGTTGGCTTACAGGCGGGTGAACACGTCTGGACAGCCGCGTTCGGTTTCCTGATTACTGCCGTGGGCCTGCCGGTACTGACCGTTATCGCACTGGCGAAAGTCGGTGGCGGCGTGGATAGCCTCAGCACCCCGATTGGCAAAGTGGCTGGCGTTCTGCTGGCTACCGTCTGCTATCTGGCCGTTGGTCCGCTGTTTGCCACCCCGCGTACCGCGACCGTTTCCTTCGAAGTGGGCATCGCCCCGCTGACCGGCGACGGCGCGATGCCGCTGTTCATCTACAGCCTGATTTATTTCGCCATCGTGATTCTGGTTTCCCTCTATCCGGGCAAGCTGCTGGACACGGTAGGTAACTTCCTGGCGCCGCTGAAAATTGTAGCGCTGATCGTGCTGGCCGTGGCGGCCATCATCTGGCCAGCCGGCCCGATTAGCGACGCGATGGATGCCTATAAAAACGCCGCGTTCTCTAACGGCTTTGTGAACGGCTACCTGACGATGGATACGCTGGGCGCGATGGTGTTTGGTATCGTTATCGTTAACGCCGCGCGTTCCCGCGGCGTGACCGAAGCGCGTTTGCTGACCCGTTATACCATCTGGGCTGGCCTGATGGCCGGTGTGGGCCTGACGCTGCTGTATCTGGCGCTGTTCCGCCTGGGCTCTGACAGCGCGATGCTGGTTGATCAGAACGCGAACGGTGCGGCTATCCTGCACGCTTACGTTCAGCACACCTTCGGTGGGGCGGGCAGCATGCTGCTGGCGGCGCTGATCTTCCTGGCGTGTCTGGTAACCGCGGTTGGCCTGACCTGCGCCTGCGCAGAGTTCTTTGCGCAGTATCTGCCGCTCTCTTACCGTACCCTGGTGTTTATCCTCGGTATCTTCTCGATGGCGGTGTCTAACCTCGGTCTGAGCCACCTGATTCAGGTCTCTATTCCGGTGCTGACGGCGATCTATCCGCCGTGCATCGTGCTGGTGGTGCTGAGCTTCACCCGTCCGTGGTGGCATAACTCCTCACGAATTATTGCGCCAGCCATGTTTATCAGCCTGATTTTTGGTATCCTTGACGGGATTAAAGCATCAGCGTTCGCTGAAATTCTGCCAGCCTGGACACAGCGTCTGCCGCTGTCCGAGCAGGGCCTGGCCTGGCTGATGCCTACCGTTGTTGCACTGGTTCTGGCGGTTATCTGGGACCGTGCTGCAGGGCGTCAGGTCACATCGAACGCTCATTAATCAACGGCAACAAACTGTTTAACCACGGGGCTTAAGGCCCCGTGGTTTTTTGTTTTTTTCGTGTTGAATGGCAAGATTTAAATGGAAAGCACTAACAAACTTAAACGTGGATTGAGCACGCGCCACATCCGCTTTATGGCGCTGGGCTCTGCTATTGGCACCGGTCTTTTTTATGGCTCGGCAGATGCCATCAAAATGGCCGGTCCAAGCGTGCTGCTGGCCTATATCATCGGCGGCGTGGCGGCGTATATCATCATGCGCGCCCTCGGCGAAATGTCGGTTCACAACCCGTCTGCCAGCTCCTTCTCCCGCTACGCGCAGGAAAACCTCGGCCCGCTGGCCGGGTTTATCACCGGCTGGACCTACTGCTTCGAAATTTTGATTGTGGCGATTGCCGACGTAACCGCATTCGGCATCTACATGGGCGTCTGGTTCCCGGCGGTGCCGCACTGGATCTGGGTGCTGAGCGTGGTGTTGCTCATTTGCGCCGTCAATCTGATGAGCGTGAAGGTGTTCGGCGAGCTGGAGTTCTGGTTCTCCTTCTTCAAGGTCGCGACCATCATCATCATGATTGTGGCGGGTTTCGGGATCATCATCTGGGGGATTGGCAACGGCGGCCAGCCGACCGGCATCCATAACCTCTGGAGCAACGGCGGCTTCTTCAGCAACGGCTGGCTCGGGATGGTGATGTCGCTACAGATGGTCATGTTCGCCTACGGCGGCATCGAGATTATCGGCATCACCGCCGGGGAAGCGAAAGAGCCGGAGAAATCCATTCCCCGCGCCATCAACTCGGTACCGATGCGTATTCTGGTGTTCTACGTGGGTACGCTGTTCGTGATTATGTCCATCTACCCGTGGAACCAGGTAGGCACTAACGGTAGCCCGTTTGTCCTGACCTTCCAGCATATGGGCATTGCCTTTGCTGCCAGCATTCTGAACTTTGTGGTGCTGACCGCGTCGCTTTCGGCCATCAACAGTGACGTCTTTGGCGTGGGCCGCATGCTGCACGGCATGGCAGAGCAGGGCAGCGCGCCGAAGGTGTTCGCCAAAACTTCCCGCCGCGGCACGCCGTGGGTGACGGTGGTGGTGATGACCGTAGCGCTGCTGTTCTCGGTTTACCTGAACTACATCATGCCGGAGAACGTCTTCCTGGTGATTGCGTCCCTGGCGACCTTCGCGACCGTGTGGGTGTGGATCATGATCCTGCTGTCGCAGATTGCCTTCCGCCGCCGTCTGTCGCCGGATGAGGCGAAAGCGCTGAAGTTTAAGGTGCCGGGCGGGGTGGCGACGACCGTGGTCGGGCTGATCTTCCTGGTGTTTATCATTGGCCTGATTGGCTACCATCCGGATACCCGCATTTCCCTGTACGTGGGCTGTGCGTGGATCGTTCTGCTGCTGATCGGCTGGGTGTTTAAGTGCCGCCGTGACCGTCAACTGGCAGAAGCACAGTAATATTTTTATCCCCCCTCCCTCCCGGGAGAGGGGATTTTTGCCTCCTCCCCCGGCCGCCGCCCCCAATAAATCTCGTCATGGTGAGCTATCCTTAACCACCCTGTGGCAAGGTGACGTCAATTTCATCAGAGGGGATTCGTGATGTTAAACGCCTGGCACCTTCCGGTTGCCCCATTTGTTAAGCAAAACAAAGACAACCTTGTGATTACGCTCTGGCTGGCGGGTGAAAATCAGCCGGAACGCGTGACGCTCCGCGCCGAAATTGATAACGAAGAGACCGGGCTAAAAATGCACAAGCTGCGCAGCCAGCCGCAGCCGGGGATTACGGCGTGGCGGGCGAATATCGATTTGCGCACCGGGCAGCCGCGCCGTCGCTATAGCTTTAAGCTTTTATGGAACAACCGTCAGCTGTGGTTTACCCCGCAGGGGTTTAGCCGTTTCCCACCGGCCCGGCTGGAGCAGTTCGCCGTCGATTACCCAGATAACGGCCCGCAGTGGGTTAACGATCAGGTCTTTTATCAGATTTTCCCGGACCGCTTTGCGCGCAGCGAAAAACGCACCGCCGGCCAGGACAAGGTCTATTACCATCATGCCGCGGGTCACGACATCATCCTGAAAAAATGGGATGAACCGGTGACGGCGCAGGCGGGCGGCTCGACGTTCTACGGCGGCGATCTCGACGGCATCAGCGAAAAGCTGCCGTACCTGAAAAAACTCGGCGTGACGGCGCTGTACCTTAACCCGGTGTTTAAAGCCCCGAGCGTACATAAATACGATACCGAAGATTATCGTCACGTTGACGCGCAGTTTGGCGGTGACGAGGCGCTGCTGCGCCTGCGTGAGAATACGCAAAAGGAGGGGATGCGCTTGATCCTGGACGGCGTGTTCAACCACAGCGGCGATTCGCACGCGTGGTTTGACCGGCATAACCAGTCGATGGGCGGAGCATGCCATAATCCGGATTCGCCGCAGCGCGACTGGTACAGCTTTAACGAGGAGGGGCGCGCGCTGGACTGGCTGGGCTACCCGAGCCTGCCGAAGCTGGACTTCCAGTCCCCGTCTCTGGTGAACGAGATTTACGGCGGTGATGACAGCATCGTGCGTCACTGGCTGAAGGCGCCGTGGAATATGGACGGCTGGCGTCTGGACGTGGTGCATATGCTTGGTGAAGCGGGCGGGGCGCGAAATAACCTTCAGCACGTGGCCGGGATCGCGCGTTCGGCGAAAGCGGCCAAGCCGGAGGCGTTTGTCTTTGGCGAACACTTTGGCGACGCGCGCCAGTGGCTGCAAAACGATGCCGAAGATGCGGCGATGAACTATCGCGGCTTTACCTTCCCGCTGTGGGGATTCCTGGCTAACACCGATATCTCCTACGATCCGAACCATATCGACGCCGAAACCTGCGCCGCGTGGATGGATAACTATCGCGCTGGCCTGTCGCATCAGCAGCAGCTGCGGATGTTTAACCAGCTCGATAGCCACGACACCGCGCGCTTTAAATCCCTGCTCGGCAAGGATGTGGCGCGTCTGCCGCTGGCGGTCACCTGGCTCTTCACCTGGCCGGGCGTACCGTGCATTTACTACGGAGACGAAGTGGGGCTGGACGGCAACAACGATCCGTTCTGCCGCAAAACCTTCCCGTGGGAGGCAGAGAGACAGGATAAGGTGCTGTTCAGCCTGTATCAGCGGCTGGCGAAGCTGCGCAAACAGAGTCTCGCCCTGCGCTACGGCGGCTGTCAGGTGGCGTACGCCCACGATAACGTGGTGGTCTTTGTCCGCGTCTATAATCAGCAGCGCGTGCTGGTGGCGATTAACCGGGGCGAGGCCTGCGAGGTGGTGCTGGATGATTCGCCGCTGCTTAAGGTGGCGACGTGGACGAACAAAGAGGGTAAGGCGACGATACAGGATGGCGTGCTGGCGCTGCCTGCGGTATCCGCGACGGTCTGGCTCGGCAGCTAATGCGCTAAAGTTTCCCCTTTTAAGATGGCGCAAATGCAACTATTTGTGTCAATCTTAACGGATCGTTTACGGTGAAGGTGGAAACATGGACGAGCTTTACATCCTTGGCTGTTTATTCCTGGTTTTTGCGCTGCTGGTTGCGCCCGTGCTTGCGGTTATCGGGTTTAATCGAAGCACGGCGGCGCAGCAGGAGATCGCCCGGCTACGCCAGCGCATTGAGGTGCTTGAGCAGCGCGGTGCAGCTCAGGTAGCGCCGGAGACAGAACAGGTGCAAGCGGTCACTCCGGCTGTCGTGACCGCACCGGTGGCTGAGGACGCGCCCGCGCCTGTCGATCCCTGGCGTCCCGACATTCCTACAGCCGAGGCAAAACCCGCTCCGGCCCCTGCGCCTGCGGCTAAACAGCCTTCTGCCTTTGGTGGCATTGTGACGTCGCTGACGCGCTGGTTTATGCAGGGTAATCCCCTGGCGAAGCTTGGCATTCTGCTGCTCTTCCTCGGCCTCTCTTTCCTGCTGCGCTATACCGTTGAACACTCCCTGTTCCCGCTTGAGCTACGCCTGGTGGCGACGGCGCTGTTTGCCATCGTGCTGCTGGCGGTTGGGTGGCGGCTGCGGCACAAGCAGCCGATCTACGCGCTTATCTTACAGGGCGGGGCGACGGGCATTCTCTATCTGACGGTCTTCGGCGCCTTCCGGCTCTGGCAGATGCTGCCGATGACGCTGGCCTTTGCGCTACTGGTGGTGATTTGCGCCGCGAGCGTTGGGCTGGCCGTGCTGCAGAAAGCGCTGAGCCTTGCCATGCTGGCGAGCCTCGGCGGGTATCTTGCGCCGCTGCTGCTATCTACCGGGGGCGGCAACTTTGTGGCGCTGTTTTCCTTCTATCTCCTGCTTTCCATCGGCATTCTCGCCATCAGTATCTGGCAGCACTGGCGCGAGCTCAACCTGCTCGGGCTGCTCTTTACCTTTGGCGTGGGCGGCCTGTGGGGTCTAAGTAAGTACCAGCCTGAAGACTATTGGATCTGCCAGCTGTTCCTGATTGCCAATACGCTGATATTCGGCGTGCTGAGCGTGGCGCTGTCGCTGCGGGCGCAGGAGAAAGGAAAGCAGATTATTGACGGCGTGCTGCTGTTTGCCCCGCCGCTGATAGGCTTTGGGATGCAGTACGGTATGACCCGGCACTGGGAATATGGTCCGGCCCTGAGCGCTTTGGGATACGGCGCATTTTATCTGGCCCTCGCTTTCCTTGCGCTGCGCCGCTATCCGTCCATCGGGCGACCGCTGGTGATGGCGGCGCTGGCGATCGGCGGCGGGTTTGCCACGCTTGCGATTCCGCTCGCGCTCTCCGCGCGGTGGACGGCGATGGCCTGGGCGCTGGAGGGGCTAGGCATCCTCTGGCTGGGCGTGCAGCAGCACCAGCGGCGCATGAGCTATAGCGGGACGGCGCTGCTGGTGCTGGCGCTCGGCAGCGCGCTGTGGGCGCAGATGAATGGCGTTGCGCCGCTGAGCCTGCTGCTTATCTTCGCCATCCTTAGCCTTTGCTGGCTGGCTGCGGCCTGGCTGTGGCGGAACCTCTTTCTGCCGGTTAGCTGGGCGCTGCTGGCAGGCGGGCTGCTGTTCTGGCTCGTGGCGCTATTTGGCGCGTCGCGGCTGGTGTTGAAGCAGGAACTGCCTGTTCTGGCGGGCGTGCTGGCGCTGACGGCGGCGTCGGCCTGGGGCTGGCGGCAGGCTGCCGCTCGTCTGGCGTGGCGGGAGCTGGATGCCAGCAAATGGCTGCTGTGGCCGCTGATGCTGGTGATGGTGGGCTATCAGCTCTCGCACCAGCAGATGTTTGCCGCCGGCTGGTCAAATCTGGCCTGGGGTATTGCGCTTCCCGCCGCGCTGATGCTGCTGCGGCGCGACGGCGCCCGTTTAGCGCCGCGCATCTCTATGGGGCTGCATCTGGCGCTGTTCTGGATGATATTACTGGCGTTGGCGGCGGAGCTTTACTGGTTTGCCCGGTCGCTGCCGTGGGGCATGGCGGCCTGGGGCAGCGGGCTGGCGATGGCCGCAGGCGGCGGGGTGATTATGGCGCTCTCTGCGGCGGTGCGCCGTCGCGGGTGGCCGTTCCGGGAGTGGCCCGCGCTCTACGCGTGCATAGCACCGATCCCCGTGCTCGTGGCGCTGCTGGTATTGCTGGTGGTAACCAATTTCCAGGACGGCGTGGTTTATCGTCAGACCTGGCTGCCGCTGGTGAACCCGCTTGAAGAAGGCGCGGCGTTTGCGCTGCTGGGGCTGGTGGTCTTTTACCGGGCGGTGGATCGCTACTACCCGACGCAGCTCTTGCAGGCCCGTCCGTGGCCTGCCGTCGCGATTATGGCGTTTGGCTTCTGGTGGCTTAACGGTGCGCTGATGCGCGCTCTGGCCTGGTACGGCGACGTGGCCTGGAATATGGCGTCGCTGTGGGATTCGCGGCTGATCCAGACCACGTTTGCCCTGTTCTGGATGCTGAGCTCGCTGGTGATCATGGTCCACGCCACCCGTAGGGTTTCCCGTCAGGAGTGGCTTGGCGGTGCCGCGCTGCTGGGCGTGGTGATGGTTAAACTGATGCTGGTGGACAGCGCGGGTGGAGGCGGTCTGTCGCGTGCGGTGGCGTTTATCGGCGTGGCAATACTGGTGCTGATCGTGGGGTATTTCTCGCCGCTACCGCCCAAAACAGGAGATGAAAAATGAAATGGATGAAAGCGGTAGCTTGTACCGCTCTGCTGGCGCTTGCAGGCCCGGCGTTCTGCGACGAGGTACAAACGGAATCGCCCCGGGACTATGCCTTTGGCCGCTCGCTGGATACGTCTGCTCCTTCCCAGTGGTATCGGGTGACGCTGCCGCTCGCCGTCTATACGCAGAGCACGTCGCCGGATCTGCATGACGTTCGCGTCTTTAACCAGTCGGGCGAGCCGGTTCCTTTCAGCCTGGTCACCGCGACGCGTCCGCAGGTGGCAGCGCAATCCACGGCGCTGCGCCTCTTTCCTCTGGACGCCTCACCGCTTGCGCCTGCGCGTGGGGATGAGGGCAGCGATAAGATCCTGCTCCGTTCCGGAAACGGCGTAGAGATTGTGCTGGAGGGGCAAAAAGCCGCCGCAGCCGGGCAGCATTATCTGCTGACCCTGCCGGAGCAGGCTACGGGTGAGATTGCCCTGTCCCAGCTGCAGCTGCTCTGGAATACCCCGCAGGCGCCGTGGCAGGGAACGGCGTCGGTCTACTACAGCGAGGATCTTAAGCGCTGGTATACCCTGCTCGAGGATATGCCGCTGCTGGACGTGATGAGCGGGCAGGATCGTCTTAAGCTCGATCGGATCGATACCGATATCGTTTTGTCTCCCGATACGAATCGCTATCTCCTGGTCGTGCTGAATGCTCAGAGCCAGGGGGTGACCTTAACCGGCGTTAACGCGATTAGCGCTCCTGCGCGGGCGACGCCGGACGCGATCGATCTTGAGGGGGTAGGGGAGCAGCTATCGACAAGCGAAGCGCAGTGGCACTGGGCGCGGCCGCAGCCGCTGAGTGCTATCAGCATTTTACTGAATGGCGACGGCGTTCTTCCCGTGGAGATAGCGTGGCGGAGTACGGAAAAAGACACATGGCACCCCCTGAAAAAAGAGGTGCTTTACCGTCTGGAGGGCAAAACGTCTCCACCGGTTTCGCTTAGCGGAGGCCTGGTGCAGGCGGTGAAAATCACGACGCTGAATGCGCGCCTGCCGGAATACCTGCCGGGCGTCACCGGGCATCGTGACCGCTATGATCTGGTGTTCAACGCGCAGGGAAAAGCGCCTTACGTGCTTGCCTGGGGCAATGGCGCTGCAAAGCCTGCCAGCGTGGAGCTGGACATGCTGATCCCAGCCGATCTGCGCAAAACCTATGATATGGAGCACCTGCCGCAGGCCGACATTCTGGATGATGTCGCGTTAGGCGGCGAGGGGCGTCTGACCGCTACCTCTGCGTCCGAGCGGGAGAGCCGGATGAACGCGCTGCTGGTGTGGGGCGTGCTAATTGCGGGCGTAATTCTGCTGGCGGGAATGGCCTGGCGCATCTGGCGAGAGACGCAGCGTAAAGCATAAAAAAAGGCCCGCATAAGCGGGCCTTCTTCGTAAACCGTGCCGATTACAGGCTGGATACGTTCTCAGACAGATATTTAGCAACGCCGTCCGGGGAAGCAGCCATACCTTCTTTACCTTTTTCCCACTGAGCCGGGCACACTTCGCCGTGCTCTTCGTGGAACTGCAGCGCGTCAACCATGCGCAGCATTTCGTCGATGTTACGACCCAGCGGCAGATCGTTCACAACCTGGTGACGAACGATGCCGTTTGCGTCGATGAGGAAGGAACCGCGCAGCGCAACGCCAGCGTCCGGATGTTCGATACCGTAAGCCTGCTGGATTTCGCGTTTGATGTCCGCAACCATTGCGTATTTCACCGCACCGATGCCGCCGTTTTCGACAGGGGTGTTACGCCATGCGTTGTGTACAAATTCAGAGTCAAAGGAGACGCCAACCACTTCCACGCCACGCTTCTGGAATTCTTCATAACGTTTGTCGAACGCGATCAGCTCAGACGGGCAAACGAAAGTGAAGTCCATTGGCCAGAAGAACAGAACGGTCGCTTTACCGTTGGTGTGCTGTTTGAAGTTGAAGTTTTCAACGATTTCACCGTTGCCCAGAACTGCTGCAGCTGTAAAATCCGGAGCCGGACGAGTTACCAGAACCATATGATTCTCCTGTAGATACTAAGGTTATTTGGAACGCAACGCGAGCCAGTATAGAGAGTGTTCGTGGATAAGACAAAGAGGTGGTGACAATCGTTCCGCCAGCTTTTACCTATCAATGATCGTGCTGTCAGAGCTGCTTGTTTTTCGCCTGCGCCATCATGCGCGGATAAAACTGCCAGAATTGGCTCTCCAGCGCATCGTAATGCTCATCCAGGTCGTACCAGGAGTCGCGCAGCGCATCCAGCCGCGGGCGACGGCTCGCCATGCCATTCAAGACATTCTGGATAAAGTCCATCTCGCGATAGCGCTCCAGCCAGCGTTCCGACCACAGGTAGTTATTCAGATTCACAAAGCGCGGCGGCGAATCGGGCAGAATGATCGACACCTGCTGGTGGGCATAGCGCACAAACGCCGGCAATGGCATCTCCGGCGAGAGCTGTTCCCAGTGGCGAGACAGGAAGTGGTCCCACATCACGTCGAGCGTGATCGGCGCAACGCGGCGCGTTTCAGGGCGAAACCACGCTTTCGCTTCCGTCACCTCGGGCAGATTATCAGTGATGACATCAATGCGGCGGTGCATAAAAATCCCGTCGACAACCTCGGGAGAATACGCTTCAGCGGGGTTGCCGCGCACGAAATCGGCCAGCAAATTGCCGGAAAGGGAGCTGTCAGCGAGGTGAGCGAGATGCAGGTGAGCGAGAAAATTCATGCGTTTTATTTGTCCAGTGGCGGCTAGTTGTTGCAGCAAAAGGGTGTGAGCACTAGACTATGCCGCCTGTTTTTAAGTCACGAGTATACGTCATGCGCGTCGCCGATTTCTCCTTTGAACTACCTGAATCCCTGATTGCTCACTATCCCATGCCTGAGCGCAGCAGCTGTCGCTTACTGTCACTGGATGGGCCAACGGGCGAGCTGACGCACGGTACTTTCACCGATTTGCTCGACAAGCTCAACCCTGGCGATCTGCTGGTCTTTAACAATACCCGCGTGATCCCGGCGCGCCTGTTTGGCCGTAAGGCCAGCGGCGGCAAGATTGAAGTGCTGGTCGAACGTATGCTCGATGATAAACGTATTCTGGCACATATTCGCGCTTCCAAAGCGCCGAAGCCGGGCGCGGAGCTGCTGCTGGGTGATGACGAAAGCATCAAGGCGACCATGACCGCGCGCCACGACGCGCTGTTCGAGGTGGCGTTCGACGACGAGCGTACGGTGCTCGATATCCTGAACGCCATCGGCCATATGCCGCTGCCGCCGTACATTGAGCGCCCGGACGAAGAGGCCGATCGCGAGCTGTACCAGACCGTCTACAGCCAGAAGCCTGGCGCGGTCGCGGCGCCAACCGCAGGTCTGCACTTTGATGAACCGCTGCTGGAAAAGCTGCGCGCGAAGGGCGTTGAGATGGCGTTTGTGACGCTGCACGTCGGCGCGGGCACCTTCCAGCCGGTGCGGGTGGACAGCATTGAAGACCACATCATGCACTCCGAGTATGCCGAAGTGCCGCAGGATGTGGTGGACGCGGTGCTGGCGGCGAAAGCGCGCGGTAGCCGCGTCGTGGCCGTCGGTACGACGTCCGTGCGTTCACTGGAAAGCGCCGCGCAGGCAGCTAAAAACGGTCTTATCGAGCCGTTCTTTGGCGATACGCAGATCTTTATCTACCCGGGCTACCAGTACAAGGTGATTGACGCGCTGGTGACCAACTTCCATCTGCCTGAATCGACGCTGATTATGCTGGTCTCTGCGTTTGCGGGTTATCAGCATACGATGAATGCGTACAAGTCTGCGGTAGAACAAAAATATCGCTTTTTTAGCTACGGGGACGCGATGTTTATCACGTACAATCCGCTGGCTTTGAATGAGCGTGTCGGGGAATAAGTCCGCGGCACCGTATGACAACGTTGGACTGTTTTTCTGACGTCGGAGAAAAAATGAAATTTGAACTCGATACCACCGATGGCCGCGCGCGTCGCGGTCGCCTGGTGTTTGATCGCGGCGTGGTGGAAACCCCCGCGTTTATGCCTGTGGGCACGTACGGCACCGTAAAAGGGATGACGCCGGAAGAAGTTGAAGCCACGGGCGCACAGATTATCCTCGGCAATACCTTCCACCTGTGGCTGCGTCCGGGTCAGGAGATCATGAAGCTCCACGGCGATCTGCACGATTTTATGCAGTGGAAAGGCCCGATCCTGACCGACTCCGGCGGTTTCCAGGTCTTCAGCCTGGGCGATATCCGCAAGATCACCGAGCAGGGCGTACACTTCCGTAACCCGATCAACGGCGATCCGATTTTCCTCGATCCGGAAAAGTCGATGGAGATTCAGTACGATCTCGGCTCCGACATCGTGATGATCTTCGACGAATGTACGCCGTACCCGGCAGACTGGGACTACGCGAAACGCTCTATGGAGATGTCTCTGCGCTGGGCGAAGCGCAGCCGCGACCGTTTTGACTCCCTGCAGAACAAAAATGCGCTGTTCGGCATCATTCAGGGCAGCGTTTACGAAGATTTACGCGATATCTCTGTTAAAGGTCTGGTAGAGATAGGTTTTGATGGCTACGCTGTCGGCGGTTTGGCTGTGGGTGAGCCGAAGGAAGACATGCACCGCATTCTGGAGCACGTCTGCCCGCAAATCCCGGCGGATAAACCACGATACCTGATGGGTGTGGGTAAACCCGAAGATCTGGTGGAAGGCGTACGTCGCGGCATTGATATGTTCGACTGCGTGATGCCAACCCGCAACGCGCGTAACGGTCATCTGTTCGTTACCGATGGCGTGGTGAAAATCCGTAACGCGAAGCATAAGAGTGACACCAGCCCGCTCGATTCCGAGTGCGATTGCTATACCTGTCGCAATTATTCTCGCGCGTATCTGCATCATCTCGATCGTTGTAATGAGATTTTGGGCGCGCGTCTCAATACGATTCATAATCTTCGCTACTATCAGCGCTTAATGTCTGGTTTACGCAAGGCTATCGAAGAGGGTAAATTAGAGAGCTTCGTGACCGATTTTTACCAACGTCAGGGGCGGGATGTTCCACCGTTGAACGTTGATTAATATTAATAATGAGGGAATTTGAATGAGCTTTTTTATTTCTGATGCGGTAGCGGCAACAGGTGCTCCGGCGCAGGGCAGCCCGATGTCTCTGATCCTGATGCTGGTTGTGTTCGGTCTGATCTTCTACTTCATGATCCTGCGCCCACAGCAGAAGCGTACCAAAGAGCACAAAAAGCTGATGGACTCCATCGCGAAAGGCGATGAAGTGCTGACCAACGGTGGTCTGGTCGGTCGCGTAACCAAAGTGGCTGAAAGCGGCTACATTGCTATCGCCCTGAACGACACCACTGAAGTGGTTATCAAACGTGACTTCGTAGCTGCCGTTCTGCCGAAAGGCACCATGAAGGCGCTGTAATCCCAACTTTTCCCAAAGGGAACTGCCGTGTTAAACCGTTATCCTTTGTGGAAGTACATCATGCTGGTCGTCGTGATTATCGTCGGCCTGCTGTACGCGCTTCCCAACCTGTATGGTGAGGATCCGGCCGTTCAAATCACTGGCGCGCGCGGTGTCGCCGCCAGTGAGCAAACGCTGATCCAGGTCCAGAAAACGTTACAAGAAGAAAAAATTACCGCTAAGTCTGTGGCTCTGGAAGAGGGTGCAATTCTTGCTCGCTTCGACACCACCGACACGCAGCTCCGCGCTCGCGAAGCGCTGATGGGCGTGCTGGGTGACAAATATGTCGTGGCGCTTAACCTTGCTCCTGCAACCCCTCGCTGGCTGGCTGCGCTGAACGCAGAGCCAATGAAGCTGGGTCTTGACCTGCGTGGCGGCGTTCACTTCCTGATGGAAGTGGATATGGATACCGCGCTCGGCAAGCTGCAGGAACAGAATATCGACAGCCTGCGCAGCGATCTGCGCGACAAAGGCATCCCATACACTACCGTGCGTAAAGAAGATAACTACGGCATGAGCATCACGTTCCGCGACAGCGCGGCGCGCGATCAGGCTGTAGATTACCTGACCCAACGTCACCGTGATCTGGTGATCTCCTCGCAGGGCAGCAACCAGCTGCGTGCGGTGATGACCGATGCGCGTCTGAAAGAAGCGCGTGAATATGCCGTTCAGCAGAACATCAACATTCTGCGTAACCGTGTAAACCAGCTGGGCGTGGCTGAGCCGCTGGTACAGCGCCAGGGTGCTGACCGTATCGTGGTTGAACTGCCGGGTATCCAGGATACCGCGCGTGCGAAAGAGATCCTCGGTGCGACCGCGACGCTGGAATTCCGTCTGGTGAACTCCAATGTCGATCAGTCTGCCGCGGCGTCTGGCCGTATTCCGGGTGACTCCGAAGTGAAACAGACCCGTGAAGGTCAGCCGGTTGTGCTGTACAAGCGCGTGATCCTGACCGGTGACCACATCACCGACTCCACTTCAAGCCAGGATGAGTACAACCAGCCGCAGGTTAACATCTCGCTGGATAGCGCGGGTGGTAACATCATGTCTAACTTCACCAAGGACAACATCGGCAAACCGATGGCGACCCTGTTTGTGGAGTACAAAGACAGCGGTAAGAAAGATGCAAATGGTCGTGCGGTGCTGGTGAAAGAGGAAGAGGTGATTAACATCGCCAACATCCAGTCTCGTCTGGGTAACAGCTTCCGTATTACCGGTATTAACAACCCGAACGAAGCGCGTCAGCTCTCGCTGCTGCTGCGTGCCGGTGCGCTGATTGCGCCAATTCAGATTGTTGAAGAACGTACCATTGGTCCAACTCTGGGTATGCAAAACATCCAGCAGGGTCTGGAAGCGTGTCTGGCCGGTCTGGCGGTCTCTATCCTCTTCATGATCTTCTTCTATAAGAAGTTCGGTCTGATTGCGACCTCCGCGCTGATCGCAAACCTGGTGCTGATCATCGGCATTATGTCCCTGCTGCCGGGGGCGACGCTGACCATGCCGGGGATTGCGGGTATCGTTCTGACCCTTGCGGTGGCGGTCGACGCCAACGTACTGATTAACGAACGTATCAAAGAAGAATTGAGCAACGGTCGCTCTGTCCAGCAGGCGATTGACGAAGGTTATAAAGGCGCGTTCAGCTCTATCTTCGATGCGAACGTAACAACACTGATTAAGGTTCTTATCCTGTATGCAGTGGGTACTGGCGCGATCAAAGGCTTTGCGATTACCACCGGTATCGGTGTCGCAACGTCAATGTTTACCGCTATTGTCGGCACCCGTGCCATCGTGAACCTGCTGTACGGCGGCAAGCGCGTCAAAAAGCTGTCTATCTGAGGAGTGCGTTGTGGCACAGGAATATACTGTTGAACAATTGAACCATGGCCGTAAAGTCTGGGACTTTATGCGCTGGGACTACTGGGCTTTCGGCATTTCAGGTTTACTGCTGATTCTGTCCATCATCATTATGGGCGTGAAAGGCTTTAACTGGGGTCTCGATTTCACCGGTGGTACGGTCATCGAGATCTCCCTGGAAAAACCGGTCGATATGGACCAGATGCGCGAATCGCTGCAGAAAGCGGGCTTTGAAGAGCCGCTGCTGCAGAACTTCGGCAGCAGCCGCGACATCATGGTGCGTATGCCGCCGGTGCACGATGCCAACGGCAGCCAGGAGCTGGGCAGCAAGGTCGTACAGGTCATTAACGAGACCACCAGCCAGAGCGCGGCGGTCAAGCGTATTGAGTTCGTCGGCCCGAGCGTGGGTGCGGACCTGGCGCAAACCGGCGCCATGGCGCTGCTGGTGGCGCTGATCTCCATCCTGGTGTACGTCGGTTTCCGCTTCGAGTGGCGACTGGCGGCCGGTGTGGTTATCGCCCTGGCGCACGACGTGGTGATCACCATGGGCATACTGTCTCTGTTCCACATTGAGATTGACCTGACCATCGTGGCATCCCTGATGTCCGTGATCGGTTACTCACTGAACGACAGTATCGTGGTATCTGACCGTATCCGTGAAAACTTCCGTAAGATCCGTCGCGGCACGCCGTACGAAATCTTTAACGTGTCGTTGACCCAGACGCTGCATCGTACCTTGATCACCTCCGGTACTACCCTGATGGTGATCCTGATGCTGTTCCTCTTCGGTGGCCCGGTGCTGGAAGGCTTCTCGCTGACCATGCTGATCGGTGTCTCCATCGGTACGGCGTCGTCTATTTACGTGGCGTCCGCTCTGGCACTGAAACTTGGCATGAAGCGCGAGCACCTGCTCCAGCAGAAGGTCGAGAAAGAAGGGGCGGATCAGCCGTCCATTCTGCCGTAAGGCGACGTTTAGCGCGTTATCGGAATCCCGGTCTGTTGGCCGGGATTTTTTTTATCTGCTCCTGACAAACACTCCTGACAGTATGCTGTCAGGAGCCCTGCCGTAGACTCCTTCTGAACCCAAACAACAGGCAGGAGGATGTATGAAAAGCGTAATTAACTGGTTTGAAATTCCGGTTTCGGATATGGATCGCGCCATCAAATTTTATGAGCCGGTGATGCAGCTTGCGCTGCGTCGCGAGAAAATGGACAGTGCCGAGCTGGCGGTTTTCCCGCATGAGGATCCCGCCACCGGAGGAGCGCTGGCAAAATTTGACGGCGTTACGCCCTCTTTGCAGGGCGCTATTATTTACCTGCATACTGACAATCTGGCGGCCACGCTCGATCGCATTGCCTCTGCGGGCGGCGAGTGCGTGTTTGGCCCGCTGGAACTGCCGCATGGTATCGGCACTATCGCACTGTTTACCGACAGCGAGGGTAACCGCGTCGGCCTTCATCAACCTGCCTGAGAGCGAATGACGTTATGACCCGACGCGCTGACCGTTTGTTTCAGATTGTGCAGATCCTGCGGGGCAGGCGTCTGACAACGGCAGCGCATCTGGCGGACCGGCTTGGCGTGTCCGAGCGCACGGTCTACCGCGATATCCGCGACCTGTCGCTTTCCGGCGTCCCGGTGGAAGGCGAGGCGGGAAGCGGATATCGGCTGATGTCGGGTTTTGACCTGCCGCCGCTGATGCTGACAAATAAGGAATCCGAAGCGCTGATGGTCGCGATTCGCCTGCTCAAAACCTGGGGAGGTGAATCGCTGTCGTGCGAGCTGGAGTCGGCCCAGGAGAAGGTGCTGGCTATTCTGCCCGAGGAGAGCCGCAGAAAGGCGGAGCAGACGCGGATCTACGCCCCGGATTTTTGCATGCAAAGCCACTCCCGCAGCGATTTTGACATGATTCACCAGGCGATTTCCGCTCAGCGCGTATTGGCGCTGCATTATCGTGATGAAGCCGGGCTGCTCTCAAAACGTGAGGTACAGCCGCTGGGGTTGTTCTTCTGGGGGGAGCGCTGGCTGCTGGCGGCATGGTGTGAACGGCGCGATGACTACCGCTGTTTCCGGCTCGACCGGTGTCTCAATGTTGTAATGACGGAGAGGCGGTTCAGTGAGAGTGCGGACAGGTCTTTGGCGGATTTTTTGCGCAAGGTGAAGCAGTAAAAAGCCGGGTGGCGAGGTAAAAGCAAAACGGCAACGATGTTGCCGTTTTTTGTGTTTGCGCCCTCTCCCGTGGGAGAGGGAAGGGGTGAGGGCACCAGCCCGCACAATCCCGCACTGATTAGAAGTTGTAACCCACGACCAGGTAACCACCCCAGCCGGTAGAGCGGACGCTAAAGTCGCCGTTACCGAAGTTCAGGCTCGCATCGTCGTTCCACTGGCCACCGTTGTGCCAGTAACGCGCAACAACAGAGTAGTGCCAGTGATCGTAGTTCAGCGCCAGGATGTGGCTGGAGGCGATGGAATCGTTGGTACGCGCTTTCTTGCCGTTCAGGTCACGGAAATCGTCGTCGCCCAGGTCTGAGCCCCAGTCAAAGTTAGTGAAACCGATGTAGCTCAGATTACCGCCCCACAGCTGGGTAATTGGCACGAAGTATTTCACTTTGAAACGGTAGCCGTCCCACTCGTTTTCATTCGCTGCGCCGTAGTTCTGCCACTGGTATTTTGCATACACGTTCAGGGACAGGCTCATCGGCAGGCCGGTGTCAATGTCAGTACCCAGACCCATATACCAGGTGCTCTGACGACCGGACTTATTGCGGCCCATGTCGTAGATGTAGTTGTTCGCGAAGTACCACTCTTTGAACGGACCAAACGCCAGGCTGGTACCGGTCAGTTTGTCGATGGAGAAGCGCGGTTCAATCTCCATGAACAGTGGGGAACCGTGGTTCCAGATACCTTTCGCATCGGTGTTACCACCGAAGAACACAGGCGCATCCATATAGCCGTAGAAATCAAACCAGTCTTTCTTGGCGAATGCTTCATATTCCAGGTAGGTATCGTTGCGGATCTGCGGTCCGAAACGGGTATGGTAGCTGCCTACCACGTTAACGCTCTGGTGCCACCAGTCGGAGAGGTATTGTGGTTTCTCGTTTTCCGCTGCGTTAACAGTGAAAGAGGAGGACAGTGCCAGAACTGCACCGGCTGCGAGTAATGTTTTTTTCATAATCATGCCACTGATTGAAATTCCCTTCCGGGAGTGAAAAATGCGCGAATTGCGTTTCTAAATATTTCGTGTTTCTGCGGTGCCTATTATAGGAATCCCTGCTCACAAAAATATGTGTTGTTTCACATATCTCTCACACGCGTAATCGATTGCGTTCACGTTTGCGTACTTTAAACGGCCGGGATTGTAGCGGCAATCATTTCTGTTGCCAATCCATACGAAATGTAAATGTTAGCGGAGTGACATTTCACTCCGCTCAAAAGGAAGGGATTACTGCGCGGCAGGTTGGATGTCGTGAATGCGGATAAAGCCTAACTGCTCAGGCGTAAGTCCGCTTAGCTGAAGTGGAATATCCACATCGCTGGGCGCTAACACGCTGGCCGGAGCGGTGAACAGCTGGTTCTTCACGTTTACCTCCTGGTAGCTCTCCGTGGTGCCCTGGATCTGGCCCCACTCTACGGTGCCGCTGAAGGCGGGCAGCGGATCGTTGGACTCACCGTGAATACGTAATGTTGCGCGCGTACCATCCGCATTCGCCGCCACATTCACCAGAGACATCTCCAGCGTGCCAATCTGGCTGTTAAGCAGGGCAGGCGTATTCGCTCCTGGCAGCAGATATACCCCGCTGGTGGATTTAGCGTTCAGCGCGTTTTGCTGGGTGATCTTCACCGTTTCTTTGTTCAGTTTGTCCATCGCCGTGTTGAGCGTATTCACGCTTTGTTTCATCTGGCGGACTTCGGTTTGCTGTGCACAGGCACTAAGGGTGAAGAGGCTCCCCACCAGTAAAATTTTCAGGTAACGTCTTGTCATAGCGTTTATTCCTTGAAATGACGGATCCCCATAATGGTAGCCAGCAACGTACCGCCGGACATAGATCCTTTGTCTCAAAAAAGCTCCTCCTTTGTTGTCAGGCCAGATCAGGGTAAAATGAAAATCAGTTAACCAGATAACAGGGATACCGTATGCATTGCCCATTCTGCTCCGCTGTGGATACCAAAGTCATCGACTCTCGCCTTGTGGGCGAAGGGTCTTCTGTGCGCCGTCGTCGGCAGTGTCTGGTGTGCAACGAGCGTTTCACGACCTTTGAGGTTGCAGAGCTGGTAATGCCGCGCGTGGTAAAAAGTAACGACGTGCGCGAGCCGTTTAACGAAGAGAAACTGCGCAGCGGAATGCTGAAGGCCCTCGAAAAACGGCCCGTCAGCGCGGATGATGTCGAAATGGCGTTAAACCACATTAAATCTTACCTGCGTGGCCTGGGCGAGCGTGAAGTGCCGAGCAAAATGATCGGCAACCTGGTGATGGAGCAACTGAAAAAGCTCGATAAGGTCGCCTATATCCGCTTCGCCTCTGTCTACCGCAGTTTCGAAGATATCAAAGAGTTTGGCGAAGAGATCGCCCGCTTACAGGATTAAGCCCATGCAGGATGAGAAGTACATGGCGCGAGCCATGAAGCTGGCGCAGCGCGGTCGTTTTACCACCCATCCTAACCCTAACGTCGGGTGCGTTATCGTGAAAGATGGCGAGATCGTGGGGGAAGGGTTTCACTATCGCGCAGGCGAGCCGCATGCTGAAGTGCATGCCCTGCGTATGGCGGGGGAGAAAGCGCGAGGCGCGACGGCCTACGTGACGCTGGAGCCATGCAGCCACCACGGGCGCACGCCGCCGTGCTGTGAAGCGCTGATTGCGGCAGGGGTTTCGCGCGTGGTCGCCGCTATGCAGGATCCTAACCCGCAGGTGGCGGGCCGTGGCCTGTATCGTCTGCAGCAGGAAGGGATCGACGTCAGCCACGGCCTGATGATGAAAGATGCGGAAGCCATCAACAAAGGCTTCCTGAAGCGCATGCGCACCGGCTTCCCGTTTATTCAGCTCAAGCTGGGCGCCTCGCTGGACGGGCGTACGGCAATGGCGAACGGTGAAAGCCAGTGGATCACCTCGCCGCAGGCAAGGCGCGATGTGCAACGTCTGCGTGCGCAAAGCCATGCTATCCTCACCAGCAGTGAAACCGTTCTGGCTGACGATCCGGCCATGACCGTGCGCTGGGATGAGCTGAATGCCGATACCCAGGCGCTTTATCCGCAGGAGAACCTGCGCCAGCCGCTGCGTATTATTATTGATAGCCAGAACCGCGTGACCCCGGCGCACCGCATCGTGCAGCAGCCGGGTGAAACCTGGATTGCGCGCACCAAAGAAGATACGCGCGAATGGCCGGAAGGCGTGCGCAGCATTATGGTGCCGGAGCATAACGGACATCTGGATCTCGTGGTGCTGATGATGTTGCTCGGCAAGCAGCAGGTGAACAGTATCTGGGTCGAAGCCGGTCCGACGCTCGCGGGCGCGCTGCTACAGGCGGGGCTGGTGGATGAACTGCTCGTCTACGTTGCGCCTAAACTTTTAGGTCACGATGCGCGCGGCCTGTTTGTGCTGCCTGGCCTTGAAAAACTGGCCGACGCACCGCAACTCACATTCAGCGAGATTCGTCCGGTGGGTCCGGATGTCTGCCTCCATTTAAAGACAGCGTAATTGCTCCCGAAATAGGGAAGCAGTGCGCAAAGTATTATGATAAAATCCGCCCCCCTGCGGGGCCAAATGAACCCGTAAAGGAAGAGTATGAACATTATTGAAGCTGCTGTAGCTACCCCGGACGCTCGCGTCGCCATCACCATTGCGCGTTTCAACAACTTCATCAACGATAGCCTGCTGGAAGGTGCGATTGACGCCCTGAAACGTATCGGCCAGGTTAAAGATGACAACATTACCGTTGTTTGGGTTCCAGGCGCTTATGAACTGCCACTGGCGGCGGGCGCGCTGGCGAAAACCGGTAAATACGACGCGGTGATTGCGCTGGGTACCGTTATTCGTGGCGGCACTGCGCACTTCGAATACGTTGCGGGCGGTGCAAGCAACGGTCTGGCACACGTTGCGCAGGATGCTGAAATTCCTGTCGCGTTCGGCGTGCTGACCACCGAAAGTATTGAACAAGCCATCGAACGTGCTGGCACCAAAGCCGGTAACAAAGGTGCAGAAGCTGCACTGACCGCGCTTGAAATGATCAATGTATTGAAAGCCATTAAGGCCTGATTTTTTGTAAGGGGAATTCCGTGAAACCTGCTGCTCGTCGCCGCGCCCGTGAATGTGCCGTCCAGGCACTTTACTCCTGGCAGTTGTCCCAGAACGACATCGCTGATGTTGAATACCAGTTCCTGTCAGAACAGGACGTGAAAGACGTTGACGTTCTGTACTTCCGTGAACTGCTGTCGGGAGTGGCGACTAATAGCGCGTATCTCGATGGCCTGATGAAGCCATACCTGTCCCGTCTGCTCGAAGAGCTGGGCCAGGTTGAAAAAGCAGTGTTGCGTATCGCGCTGTTTGAGCTGTCTAAACGTGATGATGTGCCGTACAAAGTGGCCATCAACGAAGCGATCGAACTGGCGAAAACCTTCGGTGCTGAAGACAGCCACAAGTTCGTTAACGGCGTACTTGATAAAGCCGCACCTGCGATCCGTCCCCACAAAAAGTGATCCGCAAACCGGAGTTCTGCATTGCCTGACGGGCAGTGCGGCTCCGGTTTTTTCTTTTATTTGCTGAGGCATAACGTATGGCATGCGGCGAATTCTCCCTGATTGCCCGTTATTTCGACCGTGTCAGAACCTCTCGTCTTGATGTTGAAACCGGCATTGGCGATGACTGTGCACTTCTCAATATTCCTGAAAAGCAGACGCTGGCAATCAGCACCGACACCTTAGTGTGCGGACGTCATTTCTTACCTGATATCGATCCTGCCGATCTGGCGTATAAAGCGCTGGCGGTCAATGTCAGCGATCTGGCGGCAATGGGTGCCGACCCGGCCTGGCTGACGCTGGCCCTGACGCTGCCGGAGGTGGATGAAGCCTGGCTTGAAGCGTTCAGCGATGCGCTGTTTGAACAGCTGAACTACTACGATATGCAGCTGATTGGCGGCGATACGACTGCCGGGCCGCTGTCGATGACGCTGGCGATCCACGGTTATGTGCCGCTCGGTCGCGCGCTGAAGCGCTCGGGCGCTAAACCGGGCGACTGGATCTACGTGACCGGTACGCCGGGAGACAGCGCGGCAGGGCTGGCGATCCTTCAGGATCGCTTAAACGTGAAGGACGCTGACGATGCGGCGTATCTGGTGAAGCGCCATCTGCGCCCGACACCGCGTATTCTGCACGGTCAGGCGCTGCGCGAGCGAGCCAGTTCGGCTATCGATCTCTCTGACGGTCTCATCTCGGACCTCGGCCATATCCTGAAGGCCAGCGGGGTGGGCGCGCGCGTTGACCTGGATCTGTTCCCGCTGTCGGAGCAACTGCTTCGCCATGTGGAGCCTGAGCAGGCGCTGCGCTGGGCGCTCTCCGGTGGGGAAGACTACGAGCTGTGCTTCACGGTGCCAGAGCTGAACCGTGGAACGCTGGACGTAGCATTGGCCCATCTTGGCGCAAAGTTTACCTGCATCGGTCAGATCATGCCGGAGAGTGAAGGGCTGAAGTTTGTGAAAGACGGTGCGCCCGTTACGCTGGACTGGAAAGGGTACGATCACTTCGGGTAAGTTTGTGCGCTCAGTATTGCCGGGTAAGCGTACGCCACCCGGCAAGTGTTTACTTAAACCCCACCACCGGATGCTGCTGATACGGCGTCTCCAGCTCGGCAACCTGCTCCGGCGTCAGCGATAAATCCACCGCGCTTAACAACTCGTCCAGCTGTTCTTCCCGCGATGTACCAATAATCGGTGCGGCGACACCCCGCTTGCCCAGTAGCCACGCCAGCGCCACCTGCGCGCGCGTTGCGCCGATATCGTCGGCGATCCCGGCTAAACGTTCGGCAATCAGCGCATCGCTGGCTTCGGTACCGGAATAAAGATTTTTACCCACTTCATCCGATACCAGCCGCGCCGTGGTTTCTCCCCACGGACGGGTTAAGCGTCCGCGCGCCAGCGGGCTCCACGGGATCACCGCCACGCCTTCCTGGTAGCAGAGCGGCAGCATCTCGCGTTCTTCTTCCCGGTAAATCAGGTTGTAGTGATCCTGCATGGTGACAAAGCGTGCCCAGCCGTGCTGCGCCTGGAGATCGAGCGCCTGAGCAAACTGAGATGCGTGCATTGACGACGCGCCGATATAGCGCGCTTTACCCGCTTTCACGACATCGTTCAGCGCTTCAAGGGTTTCTTCAATTGGCGTGTTGTAATCCCAGCGGTGAATTTGCAGCAGGTCGACGTAATCCATGTTCAGGCGTCTGAGACTGTCATCAATGGAGCGCAGGATCTGCGCGCGAGAGAGGCCTTCAGCCAGATCGCCTGACGGGTAATACACCTTGGTGGCGACCACAATCTCATCCCGACGAGCAAAATCACGCAGAGCGCGGCCCACAATCTCTTCGCTGCTGCCGTCAGAGTAGCTGTTGGCGGTATCGAAGAAGTTGATGCCGCCGTCTATGGCGCGCTTGATGATAGGGCGGCTGCTCTCTTCCGGCAGCGTCCAGGCGTGGTTTCCCCGGTCAGGCTCGCCAAAGGTCATGCAGCCCAGGCAAAGCCGGGACACCCTGAGGTCCGTTTTTCCTAATGTCGTGTATTGCATGGTTCCGCTCCTGCTGTTTAAACAATACGTTTAAGCATAGCAGGAGCAGAAAAGGGGAGGGATCAGGCCAGCCAGCTGCGGATTCTGGCTTCGATACCGGCGGCGTCCAGGCCGATGTCGGCACGCGCCTCGTCCTGAGTGCCTTGCGGGATGAAGTGGTCCGGCAGGCCGAGGTTCAGCACCGGAACCAATTTACGGTTCGCCATCAGTACCTCGTTAACGCCGCTGCCCGCACCGCCCATGATGGCGTTCTCTTCCAGCGTGACCAGCACGTCGTGGCTTTCTGCCATGCTCAGAATCAGAGATTCATCGAGCGGCTTCACAAAGCGCATATCCACCAGCGTCGCGTTCAGGGTTTCAGCGACTTTTGCCGCTTCCGGCATCAGCGTACCAAAGTTCAGGATCGCCACTTTTTCGCCGCGACGTTTCACCAGACCTTTACCGATCTCCAGCTTTTCCAGCGGCTGAAGTTCAACGCCAAGGGCATTGCCGCGCGGATAACGTACCGCGCAGGGGCCGTCCTGATAGTGGTAGCCGGTATACAGCATCTGACGACACTCGTTTTCGTCGCTTGGCGTCATGATGACCATGTCCGGGATGCAGCGCAGGAAGGAGAGATCAAACGCCCCCTGGTGCGTCTGGCCGTCGGCCCCCACGATGCCCGCGCGATCGATAGCAAACAGCACCGGCAGCTTCTGGATGGCAACGTCATGGATCACCTGGTCGTAGGCGCGCTGCAGGAAGGTGGAGTAAATCGCCACCACCGGCTTGTAGCCGCCAATCGCCAGGCCCGCCGCGAAGGTGACCGCGTGCTGCTCGGCAATGGCGACGTCGAAATACTGGTCCGGGTATTTTTTGGAGAACTCGACCATGCCGGAGCCTTCACGCATGGCAGGCGTGACCGCCATCAGCTTGTTATCTTTTGCCGCCGTCTCGCACAGCCAGTCGCCAAAGATTTTTGAGTAGCTTGGCATTCCGCCGCTGCTTTTCGGCAGGCAGCCGCTGGTATGGTCGAACTTTGGCACCGCGTGGAAGGTGATCGGATCTTTCTCCGCCGGTTCGTAGCCACGCCCTTTTTTGGTCATGATATGCAGGAACTGCGGGCCTTTCAGGTCGCGCATGTTTTTAAGTGTGGTCACCAGACCCAGCACATCGTGCCCGTCCACCGGGCCGATATAGTTAAAGCCCAGCTCTTCGAACAGCGTGCCCGGCACGACCATGCCTTTGATGTGTTCTTCGGTACGCTTGAGCAGCTCTTTGATCGGCGGCACGCCGGAGAAAACTTTTTTCCCGCCTTCCCGCAGCGATGAGTAAAGCTTGCCGGAAAGCAGCTGCGCCAGATGGTTGTTCAGCGCGCCGACGTTCTCGGAGATCGACATTTCGTTATCGTTGAGGATAACCAGCATGTCCGGCTTGATATCGCCCGCGTGGTTCATGGCTTCAAAAGCCATCCCGGCGGTGATGGCCCCGTCGCCAATCACGCAGACGGTGCGGCGCTGCTTGTTCTCTTTCTCGGCGGCAACGGCAATACCGATGCCCGCAGAAATGGAGGTTGAGGAGTGGCCGACGCTCAGCACGTCATACTCGCTCTCACCGCGCCACGGGAACGGGTGCAGGCCGCCCTTCTGACGAATGGTGCCAATTTTATCGCGACGTCCGGTCAGAATTTTGTGCGGATAAGCCTGGTGGCCCACGTCCCAGATAAGCTGATCGAACGGCGTGTTATAGACGTAATGCAACGCCACGGTCAGCTCAACCGTGCCAAGCCCGGAGGCGAAGTGGCCGCTGGAGCGGCTAACGCTGTCGAGCAGGTAACGACGCAGCTCGTCACACAGCTTCGGCAGACTCTCTTTCGGCAACAGACGTAACTCCTGGGTGGAGTCAACTAACGCCAGTGTCGGGTATTTGGCAATATCAAAACTCATCAAAGGCTCATCGAGATATATAGTTTATTTATCACGCTGGATTATATAGTCCGCTAGCGCTTCCAGTGCCGAGGTATCCAGCGATTGCGCGGCCAGCTCATTCAGCGACTGGCGGGCATCGTCAATCAGATCCCGGGCTTTACGTTGGGCTTGCTCAAGACCCAGCAGGGCGGGATAGGTACTTTTGCCAAGCTGCTGATCCGCACCCTGACGTTTACCCAATGTTGCAGTATCGCCCACCACATCCAGAATGTCATCCTGAACCTGGAATGCCAGACCGATACTTTCTGCGTATCTGTCCAGAATCGGCAGGGCTTTGCGCCCTTGCTCACCCGCGCTCAGCGCGCCCAGGCGAACGGCGGAACGAATAAGCGCGCCCGTCTTATGGCGATGAATACGCTCCAGCTGTTCCAGATTAACCTGACGTCCTTCCGCTTCAAGATCCAGCGCCTGGCCGCCGCACATGCCGGCCACGCCGCTGGCCATTGCCAGTTCGGAGATCATCGCCAGGCGGTCGCGGTCGGCCACTTCCGCCATCGGCGCATCACTGAGAATCGAGAACGCCAGCGTCTGCAAGGCATCGCCCGCCAGAATGGCATTCGCCTCGCCAAACTTAATGTGGCAGGTTGGCTGACCCCGGCGCAGATCGTCGTCGTCCATCGCCGGGAGATCGTCGTGGATCAGCGAGTAGGCATGGATGCACTCCACGGCGGCAGCCGGGGCGTCCAGCGTATTATCGCTGATGCCAAACATATTGCCCGTGGCATACACCAGGAACGGACGCAGGCGTTTACCCCCTAAGAGTGCGCCATAGTGCATGGCTTCAACCAGTGGAGTGTTCTGAAAAGGCTGCGGCTCAATAAAACGGCGCAGGGCGTCGTTGGCGCGAACGACGCGCGCCTGAAGCGCGTTGGTAAAATCCATTTACTCGGCGTCCGGTGTGAATGGCGTGGTTTTAGCGTCTTCGCTGTCGGAAAGCAGGATCTGCACTCGCTGCTCGGCCTGCTGGAGTTTTACCTGCCCCTGCCGCGCAAGCTGCACACCGCGCTCAAATTCGTTGAGGGCGTCTTCCAGCGGTAAATCGCCGCTCTCGAGGCGGGTAACAATCTGCTCAAGCTCACTCAGCGCAGTTTCAAAACTGGCCGGTGCGTCGTTCTTTTTCGGCATAGTGAATTAACTCTTATATTCTTCGCCCCAACATGGTAACGGACTCGGGGCAATTATCAAATAACGCGAGTGGCGCGATGGTGGTATACTTGCGCGCCTGGATGCAGCCACGGGTGTGGGCTGCTGTATCATTTTCCACTACAAGCCTTTATAAGCTTGCCTAAGAAACATTGCCGCCATGAAGTTTATCATTAAATTGTTCCCTGAAATCACCATCAAAAGCCAATCTGTGCGTTTGCGCTTTATTAAAATTCTCACCGGGAACATTCGTAACGTATTAAAACACTACGACGAAACGCTCGCCGTGGTGCGTCACTGGGACCACGTTGAAGTCCGCGCGAAAGACGAAAACAAACGTCAGGATATTCGCGACGCCCTGACCCGTATTCCGGGGATCCACCATATCCTGGAGGTAGAAGATGTCCCGTTCAGCGATATGCACGATATCTTCGAAAAAGCGCTGGTTCAGTACCGCGATCAGATCGAAGGCAAAACCTTTTGCGTGCGCGTGAAGCGTCGCGGTAAGCACGAATTCAGCTCCATTGAAGTGGAACGTTACGTTGGCGGCGGTTTGAACCAGCATGTTGAGACGGCGCGCGTGCGTCTGACTAACCCGGACGTCACCGTTAACCTTGAGATCGAGAACGATCGTCTGCTGCTGGTTAAGGGCCGTTATGAAGGTATTGGCGGTTTCCCGATCGGCACGCAGGAAGATGTGCTGTCGCTGATCTCAGGCGGCTTCGACTCCGGCGTCTCCAGCTACATGCTGATGCGTCGCGGCTGCCGCGTGCACTACTGCTTCTTCAACCTCGGCGGCGCGGCGCATGAAATTGGCGTTCGTCAGGTGGCGCATTACCTTTGGAACCGCTTCGGCAGTTCCCACCGCGTGCGTTTTGTGGCGATCAACTTTGAGTCGGTAGTGGGCGAAATCCTTGAAAAAGTGGATGACGGCCAGATGGGCGTGATCCTCAAACGTATGATGGTTCGCGCTGCGTCCAAAGTCGCCGAACGTTACGGCGTGCAGGCGCTGGTCACCGGCGAAGCGCTGGGCCAGGTCTCCAGCCAGACGCTGACTAACCTGCGTCTGATCGACAACGTATCAGACACGCTGATCCTGCGTCCGCTGATCTCCCACGATAAAGAGCACATCATCGACCTGGCGCGCGAAATCGGCACCGAAGACTTTGCCCGCACCATGCCGGAATACTGCGGCGTGATCTCAAAAAGCCCGACCGTCAAGGCAGTGAAGGCGAAGATCGAAGCGGAAGAAGAGAACTTCGATTTCAGCATCCTGGAAAGAGTAGTGGCAGAAGCGTCCAACATCGACATCCGCGAGATTGCCCAGCAGACCGAGCAGGAAGTGGTTGAAGTGGAAACCGTGAGCGGTTTCGGTGCGAACGATGCGATTCTGGATATCCGCTCCATTGACGAGCAGGATGACAAGCCGCTGAAGGTGGAAGGCGTGGAGGTAGTTTCTCTGCCGTTCTACAAGCTGAGCACTAAGTTTGGCGACCTCGATCAGAGCAAAACGTATCTGCTGTGGTGTGAGCGCGGGGTGATGAGCCGCCTGCAGGCGCTGTACCTGCGCGAGCAGGGATTCGCGAATGTGAAGGTGTATCGTCCGTAGCGTGCGGCCTGGTGCCCTCACCCCGACCCTCTCCCACAGGGGTGAGAAATCCCCAGTAATTTTATACCTGAAGCGATGAACATTGCTTCAGAGAAATGAATAACTTACAGCGATGTCCTGGTCCGGCTGTAAATCGCTGAGGCGTTTCCTGTAGGCCGGGGCGAGGCGCATGGATGCGCCGAGAGGGCGGGCTTTACAGGGACGTTACCTCCGCCCGTCCCCGACAAGCCGAAAGGAATAAGCCGAAGGCACCGCGAAGCGGCGATTTACCGCCGGGAGCCCGGGTCGCCAGGGCGGCGGCGATTGAGCCGCCCTGGCACGTTCACCGGCCATGTCCTTACAGAGTAGCAAGGAACATAAAGTGAACGGAATGGCCACCAGAGCCGTATGTTCCCTCTCACCCCAGCCCTCTCCCTAAAGGGAGAGGGGGTTGTCCGTGCAGGTATTATTTTGTGGGGATCCCTCAGCCCACAGGGAGAGGGCGCAACCAAAGGTTGCCGTTTTGCTTTTACCTCGCGCCACCCGGCTTTTTTTATGCACTACTCTTCATAGTAATTATAAATCCCCGCCGGCATCACCAGCGACGACGCCACTTCGTAGGCCTTCTCCCGCCCGACCAGCAGATCAATAATCTTTAAGCCAAAATCAATCGCGGTGCCGGGTCCCTGGCTGGTTAGCAGGTTGACGCGCGGATCCCAGACAACGCGTTTATCCACCCAATGCTCCTCCGGGATCGTATCCTTAAGCCCCGGGAAGCCGGTCATATTGCCGATGGGGAAGATGTCGTGCGGAATCAGAACTGTTCCAGCGGCGGCACAGATTGCCGCGACGATACGACCCGACAGATGAAACTGACGCACGGTTTCAACCAGCAGCGGGCTGTCGCGGAAACATTCCGCGCCTTTTAAGCCGCCGGGCAGGACGATGATGTCGTAGTCGCCGTCAGCAACCTGGACAAGCGGTGCGTCTGCCAGTATTTTCACCCCTCGTGAACAGGTGATTGCCAGATTGCCGTCGCTGGCTACGCTGGCGGTTGTTACCTTAATGCCGCCACGTACCAGTAAATCAATGGTGGTGACCGCTTCCATCTCTTCGCTACCAGGAGCGAGGCAAATCAGTGCCGACGCGCTCATATTCACTCTCCTTACGTTTAACCAGGTCATACAGACGGGCGTTTTCCGGCACGGCGATGCCGTGCGAGCGGGCGCGCTTTAGCAGATAGCCGGTAATGTAATCTATCTCCGTATGGCGTAATGCCCGAACGTCCTGCAGCATCGAGGAGATATTCTCAGCCGTACTCTCAATAACCTGCTCGACATAACAGCGTAAATCCTCTGCTGAGGTGTGCAGGCCTTCTCGCTCAATGACCGACGCGACTTCTGCACACAGGGACGCCACCTCCTGCGGATGGTTTTTCAGCTCCCCGTTCGGGCAGTTCCACAGCGCCGTCAGCGGATTGATCACGCAGTTTACGGCCAGCTTGCGCCACAGCTGAGGGCGGATGTTGTTGTGCCAGGCGACGTCCGGCAAGACCTTTTGCAGAACATCGGCCAGATAGCTGTAGTCGCCATCCTGTGTTCTGGCCGGGCCGATGTGCGTCACGCCGCTGGCGACATGCACGATAATAGTCCCGTCGCGACGCGCAGCGTGGGTGGTGGTCGCCATTAGCAGAGGCTGCGGGACGCTTTTCAGCTCATCAAGGGTTCCCATACCGTTATGCAGCAGCAGAATGGGGGACGTGGGGGGGAGCTGCGCGGCCAGAGTCTTAACCGCATCTGAGACCTGCCACGCCTTGAGCGTCACCAGCAACAGGTCGCTTTGCGCCAGGAAATCAGGATCGTTTGCGGTGAGGGATTCGTTAAAAATGCTTCCGTCTTCACCAATCAGGTTGACACTGCAATAGGGCTGGGGCACGCGCAGCCAGCCCTGAACCTCATGTCCGTGCTTGCACAGCGCGGTCAGCCACAGCTGGCCGAGCGCTCCGCATCCGAGCACCGTAATTTTCATTGTTCCTCCTCACCTGCAACTGCGCCAGGTGTTACAGCTTAATTATACAGCTAAGCTTCTGTTGAGTTATGCCTCGTAGCGGGTATTATGCAACGCAACAAAAGTGAAGGGAGAAGAAAAGATGCCATCTTTCGATATTGTTTCCGAAGTTGATATCCAGGAAGTTCGCAACGGCGTTGAGAACGCAACCCGCGAAGTTGAGTCACGTTTCGATTTTCGTGGCGTTGAGGCGTCGTTTGAGCTGAACGACGCAAATAAGACCATTAAGGTGCTGAGCGAGTCTGATTTCCAGGTGAATCAGCTGCTCGACATTCTGCGCGCCAAGCTGTTAAAACGTGGCATCGAAGGAACGTCTCTGGACGTGCCGGACGAGTTTGTCCACAGCGGTAAGAACTGGTTTGTAGAAGCCAAACTGAAGCAGGGCATCGAGAGCGCGGTGCAGAAGAGGATCGTGAAGCTTATCAAAGACAGCAAGCTGAAGGTGCAGGCGCAGATCCAGGGCGAAGAAATTCGCGTGACCGGTAAATCTCGCGATGACCTCCAGTCCGTGATGGCGCTGGTGCGCGGCGGGGATTTGGGTCAACCTTTCCAGTTTAAAAACTTCCGCGATTAAGACAAAAAAGCCCGGTTAAACCGGGCTTTTTTTCAGGCCTTCAGCGCCTGCTCCACCTCAAAGCGGTTCGTCATTTTGCTGTCAATTTTGACATAAGCGCTGCGCTCTTCGGGAACAATCAGCACCTCTGTGACCCCTTCTTTTCCTTCCAGACGCTGCTTCAGCGCGTCGCTAATCTCCACGTCATCCGGGATTTCTACCCGCAGGCTACTCACGTAGCGTGGCTCTTTCATGGTGCTGGCAACCAGCAGCCAGACTGTTGCTAGCAGCGCGCCCGCGAGAAACACGGTTTGTGAATCAAACAGACCGTCCACCCAGCCGCCGAGCGACCCGCCGATCGCCACGCCGAGGAACTGGCTGGTGGAGTAAATGCCCATTGCCGTGCCTTTGTAACCAGCGGGGGACTCTTTGCTGATTAGTGACGGCAGCAGCGCTTCCATCAGATTAAACGCCAGGAAGAACAGCTGCACGCCTGCGATCAGCTCCCAGAAGTGCGGGCCAGCGCCCCAGAGCACAATCTCGGCAATCAGCAGTAACGCCACGCAGCCCACGAAGACGCGTTTCATTTTGCGCTTCACTTCGGCGTAGATGATGAACGGCACGACAGAGACAAACGAAATCAGCATCGTGACCAGATAAATTTTCCAGTGCTCGGCCGCCGGGAAACCTGCTGCGGCAAGCTGACCGGGCAGGGCGACAAAGGTGGACATCAGCAGAATATGCAGGCACATAATGCCGAAGTTAAGCTTTAGCAGACGCGGCTCGGCGATGACTTTGCTAAAGCAGCCTTTAACCATCCCGGATTCACGGTTAAGGACATGATTTTTACTGTCTGGCACAACCCACAGGGTGAGTGCGATCCCGATGGTCGCCAGCACCGCAATCATCCAGAACAGGGCGTGCAGACCCAGTTTGTGCGTAATGATGGGACCGAGCACCATCGCAATCGCAAACGTCACGCCAAAGCTCACGCCGATGAACGCCATCGCTTTGGTGCGGTTTTGCTCGCGGGTTAAATCTGACAGTAGCGCCATCACCGCGGCGGCAATCGCCCCGGAGCCCTGCAGGGCGCGGCCCAAAATAATGCCCCAGATGGAGTGGGAGAGGGCGGCAATAACGCTCCCGAGTACAAAGACCAGCAGCCCGCCGACAATCAGCGGCTTGCGGCCCACCCGATCAGAGAGCAGGCCAAAGGGGATCTGAAAAATTGCCTGCGCCAGGCCGTAGATACCGATCGCCAGACCAATCAGCGCTTCGCTGGCACCCTGTAACGCCATGCCGTACGTGGTCAGAACGGGCAGGACCATAAACATGCCAAGCATCCGCAGCGAGAAAACAGTCCCTAAACCCCAGGTCGCACGCAGCTCGCCCGGCGTCATTTTATAATCGTTCATTACCACCTCAGTTTAAAAGCAGGCCATAGTGTAGTGCGGGGAAGGGGCGGGGTAAATAAAGGCTTATTTAACAAATATTACATGCGTAATTAATAGGTTTCGTGAATAAAAAAGGGTGCCGAAGCACCCTTTTCATCATCACATAAACTTACCAGACGTAAGTCAGCAGGTTTTGCGAGTCCGGCACCATGAAGTCTACGGACATCATCACGGACAGGGAGGTGATGGCGACAATCGAGAACACAAACAGCTTGCGTGCCCAGACTTTGTCATCTTCCACCTTGTAGCCGCGCAGGGCCATGCCGAGCCACCAGACGCTCACCGCGGCTGCTACCACCAGATATTTATATCCGGCGTAACCGCCCAGAGAAAGCATCAGCGTTGCCACGGCAAAAGCGATGATGTAGAGCGTGATGTGGTTCTTGGCAACTGAAATGCCCTTCACGACCGGCAGAACCGGAATATTCGCTGCCTGATAATCCTTGAAGCGGAAAATCGCGATGGCATAGGAGTGCGGCATCTGCCACAGGCTAAAGATAGCCAGCAGGATGAGCGCACCGCTGTCGAACTCGTTCGTGACGGCGCAGTAGCCAATCACCGGCGGCGCAGCGCCGGAGAGAGAACCAATCAGCGTGCCGTAGACGGAGTGACGCTTCATATACAGGCTGTAGACGCCTACATACACCACGAACCCCATCACCCCCAGCCAGCAGGCCAGCGGGTTAGCACCAAACCACAGCAGCATAAAGCCAGCAATACCCAGCAAGGTGGCGTACACCAGCGAGACGGAAGGGGCAATCAGGCCTTTAACCAGCACCCGATTCTTGGTCCTTTCCATCTTCTTGTCGATATCCATGTCGATGTAGTTGTTAAATACACAACCGGACGCAACCACCAGTGACACACCGACCAGCGTGTAAATAAAGAGGGTGTAATCAATGCTGCCTTTAGAGGCCAGCAGGAACCCTCCGATTACGGAGATCAGGTTGCCAAAGATGATGCCTGGTTTCGTGACTTGCAGGTATTGCTTAAACATACTCGCCGCTCTTAGTGAACCATCATGTTGTAGTTGAGGTTCCACATAATCCAGATGGAACCGACTACCAGGATAGCGATGATAATCACGGTAAAGATAAAGGCAGTCATATTCCAGCCTTCATCGGACTTGGTGTTCATGTGCAGGAAGCAAACCAGATGCACCAGAATCTGAATCACCGCGGTCACCAGGATTGCTCCCAGGATAACCGGCTTGGACGCAGAACCGCTCATCACCATCCAGAACGGGATCACCGTCAGGATGATCGACAGGATGAAACCTGTCATGTAGGTTTTTACGCTGCCGTGGGAAGCGCCATGATCGTTAGAATGACTCATTACATCGCCCCCATCAAATAGACAACAGAGAACACGCAGATCCATACCACGTCCAGGAAGTGCCAGAACAGGCTCAGGCACATGATACGGGTACGGTTAGTGCTGGTCAGGCCGCGGCGGGAGATCTGGAACATCAGTACTGCCATCCAGATCAGACCCGAGGTCACGTGCAGACCGTGGGTACCCACCAGCGCGAAGAACGCGGACAGGAAGCCACTGCGATCCGGACCGAAGCCTTCCATAATCAGGTGGTGGAATTCATAGATTTCCATCCCGATAAAGCCAGCACCAAACAGCCAGGTCAACGCCAGCCAGGAGACAACCTGGCTCTTGTTGTTTTTGTACATGGCGATAGCCGCCATGCCGTAGGTGATGGAGCTGAATAACAGCAGTGCGGTTTCAACCAGAACGAACGGCAGTTCAAAAATGTCCTTGCCGGTCGGGCCGCCCGCTGTGCCGTTCACCAGAACGGCATAGGTCGCGAACAGACAGCAGAACAGAATGCAGTCGCTCATCAGGTAGATCCAGAAACCGAAGACTTTGGTCGGTCCTGTATCATGGTGCGCATGTTCATGCGCGTGGGCAGTTGAGTGCGCCAGAGTATCAGTTGCCATTTTTCAGCCCCGCTTTAGAAATCTCGTCGAAATGCTGATTTTCCAGCTTTTCAACTTCACGGACTGGTACGTAGTAGTCCACGTCCTCGTCAAAGCTCTTCACAATCCAGCTGATTACGATGCCAGCGAAGCCAACAATCGCCATCCACCAGATGTGCCAGATCATTGCGAAACCAAATACCGTTGCGAAAGCGGCAATCACGATGCCCGCAGCGCTGTTTTTCGGCATATGGATCTCTTCGTAATGCTCAGGTTGCTTGTACGCTTCACCTTTTTCTTTCATTTCCCAGAATGCGTCACGCTCGTGAATGTGCGGCACTACGGCAAAGTTATAGAACGGTGGTGGAGAAGAGGTTGCCCACTCCAGCGTACGGCCACCCCAAGGGGCACCGGTCAGGTCGCGGTTCAGGTTACGGTCGCGGATGGACACGTAGTACTGAATCAGCTGGCACAGAATACCGCAGGCAATCAGCGCTGCACCGCCCGCTGCAACCATCAGCATTGGGTGGAACTGCGGATCGATCTGCTGGCTCAGACGACGGGTCATACCCATGAAGCCCAGCACGTACAGCGGCATAAACGCCACGAAGAAGCCAATGATCCAGAACCAGAACGCGCGTTTACCCCAGGTTTCGTTCAGCGTGAAGCCAAACGCCTTAGGCCACCAGTAAGTCACACCTGCGAAGCAGCCGAAGACTACGCCGCCGATGATAACGTTATGGAAGTGCGCAATCAGGAACAGGCTGTTGTGCAGAACGAAGTCAGCACCTGGCACCGCCAGCAGTACGCCGGTCATCCCACCTACGGAGAAGGTCACGATGAAGCCGATGGTCCACAGCATTGCTGAGTGGAACACGATACGGCCCTGGTACATGGTGAACAGCCAGTTGAAGATCTTCACCCCGGTAGGGATGGCGATAATCATGGTGGTGATACCGAAGAAGGCGTTTACGTTCGCGCCCGCACCCATGGTAAAGAAGTGGTGCAGCCAAACGATGAACGACAGAACGGTAATACACACGGTTGCCCACACCAGAGAGGTGTAACCAAACAGACGCTTACGCGAGAAGGTTGCCGCGATTTCGGAGAACACACCGAAAACAGGCAGAACCAGAATGTACACTTCCGGGTGACCCCAGGCCCAAATCAGGTTGATGTACATCATCATGTTGCCACCCATATCATTCGTGAAGAAATGGGTGCCCAGGTAGCGGTCCAGGGTCAGCAGCGCGATGGTGACGGTCAGAATTGGGAACGACGCGATAATCAGTACGTTGGCGCACAGAGATGCCCAGGTAAATACTGGCATCTTGAACATCGTCATACCTGGTGCACGCATCTTCAGGATGGTCACGAAGAAGTTGATACCGGTCAGGGTAGTACCGACACCGGAGAGCTGAAGCGCCCAAATCCAGTAGTCAACGCCTACACCCGGACTGTACTCAATTCCCGAAAGCGGCGGGTAAGCCAGCCAGCCGGTCTGTGCGAATTCGCCCACGCCCAGTGACAGGTTAACCAGGATTACACCGACAACCGTGAACCAGAAGCTCAGGTTGTTCAGGAACGGGAACGCTACGTCGCGCGCGCCAATTTGCAGCGGAACGACAACGTTCATCAGACCGATTACCAGCGGCATCGCCACGAAGAAGATCATGATAACGCCGTGGGCGGTAAAGATCTGATCGTAGTGGTGCGGTGGCAGGAAGCCGGCTTCGCCCGCAGACGCGAGTGCCTGCTGGCTACGCATCATGATTGCATCCGCAAAGCCACGAATTAACATGACGATACCGACGATGCAGTACATGATACCGAGTTTTTTGTGGTCAACCGAAGTCAGCCACTCATTCCACAGGTAGCTCCACTTACCGAAGTAAGTGATCAGGCCAACTAAGGCCGCGCCACCAATGATAATTGCAGCCACCGTAACCATGATAATCGGTTCATGGTAGGGCACTGCATCCAGTGTCAATTTTCCGAACATTTTCTTCCTCGGCCCCTTAGTGAGCGGTTTCCGCGTGGCTCATGTCCATACCTTCCATACCTTCGTGCGCGCTGTGCTCGCCTTCTGGCTGGGTCATGTCCATGCTCTTACCGTGATCCATAAATTTGCCAATAACGTCTTTGAACAAATCTGGTTTCACGTTAGAGAAGTACTCCACCTTGTTGTATTCGCTAGGTGCAGCCACTTTTTCGAACGCCGCCATGTCAGACATGGTGTTTGGAGACTGCTTCGCTTTTTCAACCCACTGGTCGAAAGCGGCACGGTCCGGCGTCGCAATAGCTTTGAACTTCATACCTGAGAAGCCCGGGCCGCTATAGCTGGCGGAGATACCATCGTAGGTGCCTGCTTCATTCGCGATCAGATGCAGGTTCGTCTGCATACCGGCCATCGCGTAAATCTGGCTACCCAGACGCGGGATGAAGAAGGAGTTCATTACGGAGTTGGAGGTCACTTTGAACTGAACCGGAGTGTTCGCCGGGAAGGCGATTTCATTCACGGTAGCAATGCCCTGCTCTGGATAGATGAAGAACCATTTCCAGTCCATGGAGACCACTTCAATGGTAATAGGTTTTTCATCGTGAACCAGCGGCTTGCTTGGCTCAAGTGCGTGAGTGGTTTTCCAGGTCAGTACGGCAAGGAACAGGATGATCAGGATAGGTACCGTCCAGACCACAGCTTCAACTTTGTTGGAGTGTGACCAGTTCGGGCTATACTTCGCATCTTTATTGCTCGCACGATACTTCCAGGCGAAACCAACAGCCATCAAAATGGCAGGAATAACCACAATCAACATCAGGCCAAAAGCCGTCAATATCAGTGAACGTTGTTCCAGTCCAATCTGTCCTTTGGGGTCTAGTAGTGCAGAATCACAGCCACTGAGTAATACAGTACCTGCGAATAATGACAACCATCCCAAACTTTTATTGTATTTCCTGAGTCTCATTTAACGACCTCAATTCCACGGGAGTCTGGTGGCGTTTAAAGTGTGCGGGCATTTTACGGGAAGGTTACATTACTGTAAACATCATTAGGCCTGTGTCAGGAAGGTGTTACCGGGTTCTGCCGCACATGTCACAAGTGTTGCAGATTATGTCGGTTTTTATGACCGAAGCCGCATGATATGGGCTTTATAACGAAAGGACCCCCAAGCATACCCTAAAAGGGGCAATTGGTATAACCATTGTTAAAAATATACAAAAAATTAACAATTAATTATCAATAAAAAGACATCTAAAAAACGAAAAATCAAACTTTCAAATGCTGAATCGTTTAATGAAAAATAGCGTTTTGGAATTGGCTCCAATAATTTCCAAATCCTATCCCGCACAAAACAACAAATATTTTTTTAGCGGCTGTTGGCTATTTCACCGTTATAATTTCGGTTAGTGATTACAACGGGAAATAACCTTTCACTTTTTCTTCAGGTCATCTGCGTTTTACGCAATGCCATAAAATCGAGCAGACCGCCCGTCAGGATCCCGGCGATGGCCAGCAGGGCTCCTGCGTCCAGCAGAAGAGCTTCGAGGGGGAGCGCCAGAGACGTACTGGCGTTAACGATAAGTACCACAAGCCATAGCGCCAGCGCGCCGCAGCCCGCCATTAGCAGACGTAACGCAAGTCGGTAGGCGCGGTGATATTCAATGCGCGGCATAAAGTGTTCGGTCCGCTGGGTATATTCCAGCGTCTGGCGACACACCAGCAATAATAAAATCCCCGGCACGGCAGCCGCGACCGAGAAGAGATAAAACGTTGGCCAGCCGTGGGCTTCTACAAACCAGCCGGCAATCGGACCTACGTACACGCGCCCAACGGCCGAGAGCGCCGAGAGCAGCGCAAACTGCGTGGCGGAAAACGATTTATTGCACAGGGTCATCAGCAGGGCGACAAACGCCGCCGTTCCCATGCCGCCACAGAGATTTTCAAAGAACACCGCCGCGGCCATGCTGAACATATGCTTGTCAGTCACCGACAGCAGCCAGTAGCCCGCGTTAGATGCGCCCTGCAGGATGCCGAAGATCAGCAGCGCGCGGAACAGCGTCAGGCGCTGCATCAATACGCCGCCATAAAGCGCACCGACGATGGTCGCAAACAGCCCCAGCGTTTTATTCACCACGCCCACTTCACCGGCATCAAAACCGACGCCGCGGATCAGGAAAGTGGTGGTCAGGCTCATGGCAAAGGCATCGCCAAGCTTATAAAGGACAATGAGCAGCAGGATCAGCCAGGCATTGTTGCGGCCAAAAAAGTCACGCAGCGGTTCGGCCACGGCCTGTTCCAGCGAGCGGGGAACCGGAATGACGTCGCTCGGTTCGGGTGCAAATAGCGTAGCGATAATGCAGGGGATGAGCAGGGCAGCCATCAGCCAGTACATACCCTGCCAGCCGAGATAACGGTCGGCCAGCCACAACGCCAGCCCGCCGGAGACCAGCATCCCGAGGCGATAGCCCAGCACGCTGATCGCCGCACCGGCACCGCGCTCTTCCGCAGGTAACACGTCCGTCTTCCAGGCGTCGAACACGATATCCTGAGAGGCGGAACAGAAGGCTATCACCACCGCAAGCGCGGCCATCCAGCGGAGCTGTGTGGTCGGCTCAAGAAAGCCCATCGCCGCAATCGCCAGCAGCAGCAGGACCTGTGTCATCACTAACCAGCCGCGACGACGCCCCAGAAACGGCGGCGTATAGCGATCCATCACCGGCGACCACAGGAACTTAAAGACATACGCCTGACCGACAAGCGAGAAGAAACCAATGGTTTTGAGATCGATGTTCTCAACCGTCATCCACGCCTGAAGCGTGCCGGAGGTGAGCGCGAGGGGTAAACCGGAGGCAAAGCCGAGGATCAGCAGAATCGCTGATTTCGGTTGCTGGAAAATGCGTAAGTAGTGACTGGACATGTTCTTATGAACTGACCCGGTGAAGCACCGGGTCAGTGAGCAGGATTAACGTGCGTTCTGCTTGATAAAGTCGTGAATGCTGGTGTCCTGCGCCATATCGGCGATGGTGTCCGTCAGCACGCTGTTAACGGCGTTAGCAATATTCTTGTTAGAGGCCTGGAACGCGCCTTCAACAGAGTAGCTGGCGCGGTAGTTTTTGGTCATCTTGTTGCCGTTCTTCGCGGTGGCAATGATGGCGATATCCGCTTTGGTCGCAATGTTGTAGCGCACGTTGCCCTGAGAGACGTCTGCGTACAGGTTGTTGACGATAATCTGCAGATCAACCGCGCCGCTTGGGCCAATCATGTAGCCGCGAGCGGTCATTTGCTTCTCAAGCACTTCCTGCAGCAGGAAGCGCAGGTCGCGGGACGCGGTCAGCGTCACCTGCTGGTTGTCGCGGGTCACTTTTGCCAGCGCCTGGTCCTGACGCTGATCGGCACCGTTAATGCTCACGGTGACGCCCATCAGGCTTGGGTCCTGCTGAGGCAGGGTGATTTTTGGTGAGACATCAATAGTGGTAGGCGGAGTCGCACAGCCTGCCAGCATAAAAAGGGCTACCAACGGAAAGAAGAGTTTTTTAAACATTTTCAGGTTCTCAACGAATCGTAAGCATTAAAGAGAGAAAAATTGCCGTCATCATATCATCGACTACGGCCAGGGGAAGTGGTCAACGCATGTAAATTCATCGTCTTGTCTGAAAACTGACCAGCTCATCCTTTTTCTCCTCCCGCGAGAGACGACAGGTATGAGTCTCACAGTGAACTTCATCCATTTGAATGAGAAAATCAGACGAAAGCTAAATATTTGTTGTCAAGGTGTAATGGAAACGGTAAAAGCGGCTAACATTTAAAGGGATGGGTGACATCTTAGCGTTGTCGGAGGAGTAATTTCATGATGATACGTGAACAGATAGAAGAAAAATTAAGGGCAGCGTTCAACCCTGTGTTCCTCGAAGTCGTCGACGAAAGCTATCGTCATAACGTGCCGGCAGGTTCTGAAAGCCACTTTAAAGTGGTTCTGGTTAGCGATCGCTTCACGGGAGAACGTTTCCTGAACCGACATCGCCTGATCTACAGCACCTTGACGGAAGAACTCTCCACGACCGTGCATGCGCTGGCACTGCATACCTACACCATTAAGGAATGGGAAGGCTTGCAGGATACGGTTTTTGCGTCGCCGCCTTGTCGCGGTGCAGGCACCATCGCCTGATAAATCGGATTTGCAACGGCTGGAGCTTTTCCAGTATGTTGCTTACAGATTTCCTCAAAACGGCCTCCGGGCCGTTTTGTTTTGTCTGAGTTTTGAGCGGATGGTGCGATTTTAAGGCTAAAAATAGCCTTAAAGTGTGAAAAAAGCCGCAGCAACATGCTCCAACCGTTCTCGACTCACCTAAGTGATGCCGCTATAATGCCGCGTCTTATTGAATGTCTTCGGGATGATTCTGGCGACAGGGAATGTGAATCTGCACTAAGAGAGCATCCCGGTATAACAGACAGATTCAGAGTTGACCGAGCACTGTGATTTTTTTGAGGTAACAAGATGCAAGTTTCAGTTGAAACCACTCAAGGCCTTGGCCGCCGTGTAACGATTACTATCGCTGCTGACAGCATCGAAACTGCTGTGAAAAGCGAGCTGGTCAACGTAGCAAAAAAAGTACGTATTGACGGCTTCCGTAAGGGCAAAGTACCAATGAATGTTGTTGCTCAGCGTTATGGCGCTTCCGTGCGTCAGGATGTGCTGGGTGAACTGATGAGCCGCAACTTTATCGACGCGATCATCAAAGAAAAAATCAATCCAGCCGGCGCGCCAAACTACGTGCCAGGCGAATACAAACTGGGCGAAGACTTCACCTACTCCGTAGAGTTCGAAGTGTACCCGGAAGTTGAGCTGAAAGGCCTGGAATCTATCGAAGTTGAAAAACCGATCGTTTCCGTGACCGACGAAGACGTTGACGGCATGCTGGACACCCTGCGTAAGCAGCAGGCGAACTGGAAAGAGAAAGAAGGCGCTGTTGACGCGGAAGACCGCGTAACCATCGACTTCACCGGTTCTGTAGACGGCGAAGAGTTCGAAGGCGGCAAAGCGTCTGACTTCGTACTGGCAATGGGCCAGGGTCGTATGATCCCAGGCTTCGAAGACGGCATCAAAGGCCACAAAGCGGGCGAAGAGTTCACCATCGACGTGACCTTCCCTGAAGAGTACCACGCTGAAAACCTGAAAGGTAAAGCAGCGAAGTTCGTCATCAACCTGAAGAAAGTTGAAGAGCGCGAACTGCCAGAACTGACTGAAGAGTTCATCAAGCGTTTCGGCGTGGAAGATGGTTCTGTTGCTGGCCTGCGTACCGAAGTGCGTAAGAACATGGAGCGCGAGCTGAACGGTGCTGTGCGTAACCGCGTGAAATCTCAGGCGATTGAAGGTCTGGTAAAAGCGAACGAAATCGACGTTCCTGCTGCCCTGATCGACAGCGAAATCGACGTGCTGCGCCGTCAGGCTGCACAGCGCTTCGGTGGCAACCAGCAGCAAGCGATGGAACTGCCGCGCGAGCTGTTCGAAGAGCAAGCGAAACGCCGCGTTGTTGTTGGCCTGCTGCTGGGCGAAGTGATTCGCACCCACGAGCTGAAAGCTGACGAAGAACGTGTGAAGGGCCTGATCGAAGAGATGGCGTCTGCATACGAAGATCCATCAGAAGTGATCGAGTTCTACGGTAAGAACAAAGAGCTGATGGACAACATGCGCAACGTCGCACTGGAAGAGCAGGCTGTTGAAGCGGTACTGGCGAAAGCTAAAGTGACCGAAAAAGCGACCTCTTTCAACGAACTGATGAACCAGCAGGCGTAATTTCGCTCTAACGGTTTAAAGTTTGAACAAAAAACCCGTTGCCTTCCGGCGACGGGTTTTTTTTATCGCTGCATGGGTTCTGGAAGGGTGCTAAAACGCCCTTTCAGTGTTAGCGTTACAACAAAAGGTTGTTATGCTTGAAATAGGGCGTGGCGAACCCCATAAGTATGTAATCACGATGATTGAGACTGGCTGATAATCCGTCCATAAGGTTACAATCAGTACAGCAGGTGTTTTCAATTTTGAACCAGGAGACGGAAATGTCATACAGTGGCGAACGAGATAACTTTGCACCCCATATGGCGCTGGTGCCAATGGTTATTGAACAGACCTCACGCGGTGAGCGTTCTTTCGATATCTATTCCCGTCTGCTCAAGGAACGCGTTATCTTTCTGACCGGCCAGGTAGAAGACCATATGGCTAACCTGATCGTGGCGCAGATGCTGTTCCTGGAAGCGGAAAACCCGGAAAAAGACATTTACCTGTACATCAACTCGCCTGGCGGTGTGATTACGGCGGGCATGTCTATTTATGACACCATGCAGTTCATCAAGCCAGATGTCAGCACTATCTGTATGGGGCAGGCTGCATCCATGGGGGCCTTCCTGTTAACCGCAGGGGCGAAAGGTAAGCGTTTCTGCCTGCCTAACTCCCGCGTGATGATTCACCAGCCGCTGGGGGGTTACCAGGGGCAGGCGACGGATATCGAAATCCACGCCCGCGAAATTCTGAAAGTAAAAGCGCGCATGAATGAACTTATGGCGCAGCATACAGGTCAATCTCTTGAGCAGATCGAGCGCGATACCGAGCGCGATCGCTTCCTCTCTGCTCCAGAGGCAGTTGAGTACGGCTTAGTCGACTCCGTATTGACCCATCGTAATTGATGCCCGCGACGCGAGTGTGCCGCTATACTAAGGTAGGGCGGCACGCTGCTTAAAGCACACGCGTCTTAGAATGGCATTTGCGTCGTCATGTGCGGCACAAAGAACTTAAAAAGAGGTTTGGACTCATGACAGATAAACGCAAAGATGGTTCGGGCAAACTGCTGTACTGCTCTTTTTGCGGCAAAAGCCAGCATGAAGTGCGTAAACTGATTGCCGGGCCGTCCGTGTATATCTGCGACGAATGCGTCGATTTATGTAACGACATCATTCGCGAAGAGATTAAAGAAGTTGCGCCGCACCGTGAGCGTAGCGCATTGCCAACGCCGCATGAGATTCGTCATCACCTTGACGACTATGTCATCGGTCAGGAGCAGGCCAAGAAAGTGCTGGCGGTGGCGGTATACAACCACTACAAACGTCTGCGTAACGGCGACACCAGCAATGGTGTAGAACTGGGCAAAAGTAACATTCTGCTGATCGGGCCAACCGGCTCCGGTAAAACGCTGCTGGCGGAAACCCTGGCGCGCCTGCTGGATGTTCCGTTTACCATGGCGGATGCCACCACCCTGACCGAAGCCGGTTATGTGGGTGAAGACGTTGAGAACATCATTCAGAAGCTGCTGCAGAAGTGCGATTACGACGTTCAGAAAGCACAGCGCGGGATTGTTTATATTGATGAGATCGACAAGATCTCCCGTAAATCAGACAACCCGTCCATCACCCGTGACGTGTCGGGTGAAGGCGTGCAGCAGGCCCTGCTGAAGCTGATCGAAGGTACGGTTGCGGCCGTTCCGCCGCAGGGTGGACGCAAACATCCGCAGCAGGAGTTCCTGCAGGTTGATACCTCCAAGATCCTGTTCATTTGCGGCGGCGCGTTTGCTGGTCTGGATAAAGTCATTTCCCACCGTGTTGAAACCGGCTCCGGCATCGGTTTTGGCGCAACGGTGAAGGCGAAGTCCGAGAAAGCCAACGAAGGTGAACTGCTTTCGCAGGTTGAGCCTGAAGATCTGATCAAATTTGGTCTGATCCCTGAATTCATTGGCCGTCTGCCGGTTGTGGCAACGCTGAATGAGCTGAGCGAAGACGCGCTGATTCAGATTCTGAAAGAGCCGAAAAATGCGCTGACCAAGCAGTATCAGGCGCTGTTCAATCTGGAAGGCGTTGAGCTGGAATTCCGCGACGAAGCGCTGGACGCGATTGCCAAGAAAGCGATGGCCCGTAAAACCGGTGCGCGTGGTTTGCGCTCTATCGTTGAAGCGGCATTGCTCGACACCATGTATGATTTGCCGTCGATGGAAGACGTCGAAAAAGTGGTTATCGACGAGTCCGTGATCGGCGGCCAATCCAAGCCGCTGCTGATTTACGGTAAACCGGAAGCCCAGCAGGCATCTGGCGAATAATTCACCAAATCATACAAGCAGTTAATCAAAAAGGGGGGATTTTATCTCCCCTTTACTTTTTCCGTATTCATAGCGTTGAATGTGTGGGAAACATCCCCATATACTGGATACATGTTAATGGTTATGTGAAGCACTGTGACATGACCAGCTTACCTGGCGGACACTAAACTAAGAGAGAGCTCTATGAATCCTGAGCGTTCTGAACGCATTGAAATCCCCGTATTGCCGTTGCGCGATGTGGTGGTTTATCCGCACATGGTCATACCCTTATTTGTAGGGCGGGAAAAATCTATCCGTTGCCTCGAAGCCGCCATGGATCATGATAAAAAAATCATGCTGGTGGCCCAGAAAGAAGCATCAACGGATGAGCCGGGTGTAAACGATCTTTTCACCGTCGGGACCGTGGCCTCTATTTTACAAATGCTGAAGCTGCCGGACGGCACCGTGAAGGTGCTGGTCGAAGGCCTGCAGCGTGCGCGTATTACCACGCTGTCAGACGATGGCGAACACTTCTCTGCCAAGGCAGAGTACCTTGATTCGCCTGAACTTGATGAGCGCGAGCAGGAAGTGCTGGTACGTACCGCGATTAGCCAGTTCGAAGGCTATATCAAGCTGAACAAGAAAATCCCACCAGAAGTGCTGACGTCGCTGAACAGCATCGACGATCCTGCGCGTCTGGCGGACACCATCGCTGCACACATGCCGCTGAAGCTGGCTGACAAACAGTCCGTGCTGGAGATGTCCGACGTTAACGAACGTCTGGAATACCTGATGGCGATGATGGAGTCTGAAATCGATCTGCTGCAGGTTGAGAAGCGCATTCGTAACCGCGTGAAAAAGCAGATGGAAAAATCTCAGCGTGAGTACTATCTGAATGAGCAAATGAAGGCCATTCAGAAAGAGCTGGGCGAGATGGACGACGCACCGGACGAAAACGAAGCGCTGAAGCGTAAGATCGACGCGGCGAAGATGCCGAAAGAGGCGAAAGAGAAAGCCGAAGCAGAACTGCAGAAGCTGAAAATGATGTCTCCGATGTCGGCTGAAGCAACCGTCGTGCGCGGCTACATTGAGTGGATGGTGCAGGTTCCGTGGAACGCTCGCAGCAAGGTCAAGAAAGACCTGCGTCAGGCCCAGGAGATCCTCGATACTGACCACTACGGCCTGGAACGCGTGAAAGACCGCATCCTTGAGTACCTCGCGGTACAGAGTCGTGTAAACAAAATTAAAGGCCCAATTCTGTGCCTGGTCGGACCGCCGGGGGTGGGTAAAACCTCTCTGGGCCAGTCCATCGCCAAAGCGACCGGACGTAAGTACATCCGTATGGCGCTGGGCGGCGTGCGTGATGAAGCGGAAATCCGTGGTCACCGCCGTACCTACATCGGTTCTATGCCGGGTAAACTGATCCAGAAAATGGCGAAAGTGGGCGTTAAAAACCCGCTGTTCCTGCTTGATGAGATCGACAAAATGTCGTCGGACATGCGCGGCGACCCGGCGTCTGCTCTGCTGGAAGTGCTTGATCCAGAACAGAACGTGGCGTTCAGCGATCACTATCTGGAAGTGGACTACGACCTCAGCGATGTAATGTTCGTGGCGACCTCTAACTCCATGAACATACCGGCACCGCTGCTGGACCGTATGGAAGTGATCCGCCTTTCCGGTTATACCGAAGACGAAAAGCTGAACATCGCTAAACAGCACCTGCTGCCGAAGCAGATTGAGCGTAACGCGCTGAAAGCCAACGAGCTGACCGTCGAGGACAGCGCGATTATCGGCATCATTCGCTACTACACCCGTGAAGCGGGCGTGCGTAGCCTTGAACGCGAAATATCTAAGCTGTGCCGTAAGGCGGTAAAACAGCTGCTGCTGGATAAGAGCCTGAAGCACATCGTGATTAATGGTGACAATCTGCATGCCTACCTGGGCGTTCAGCGCTTCGACTATGGCCGCGCGGATAACGAAAACCGCGTGGGTCAGGTGACCGGTCTGGCATGGACGGAAGTGGGCGGCGATCTGCTGACCATCGAAACCGCCTGTGTGCCGGGCAAAGGCAAGCTGACCTACACCGGCTCGCTGGGTGAAGTGATGCAGGAGTCCATTCAGGCTGCGCTGACCGTGGTGCGCGCGCGCGCGGAAAAACTGGGTATCAACCCGGATTTCTACGAAAAACGCGACATTCACGTTCACGTTCCTGAAGGGGCGACGCCGAAAGATGGCCCAAGCGCGGGTATTGCCATGTGTACCGCTCTGGTTTCCTGTCTGACGGGCAACCCGGTACGTGCCGATGTGGCAATGACCGGTGAAATCACCCTGCGCGGTCAGGTCCTGCCAATCGGCGGGTTAAAAGAAAAACTGCTGGCGGCACACCGCGGTGGGATCAAAACCGTATTGATCCCTTACGAAAATAAACGCGATCTGGAAGAGATTCCGGACAACGTGATTGCCGATCTGCAGATCCATCCTGTTAAGCGAATTGAGGAAGTTCTCAGTCTCGCACTGCAGAATGAACCCTCCGGAATGCAGGTTGTAACCGCAAAATAGTGACCTCGCGCAAAGAGCGTCAATAAAAACAAGGCTGGTAAGTCATTTCGCACTTGCCAGCCTTTTTTTGTATAGCTAATTTAGATTGCTGATTAGGTCAGCCATCAACAACGGGTGTTGTAAGGTCATGGCAGGCCTGATATAACTGCTGCGCGGTCGCGTTGTGAAGGACTCAGGCGCGATATAAATTATAAAGAGAGGAAGAGAACAGTGAATAAATCTCAACTGATTGACAAAATTGCTGCTGGTGCTGATATTTCTAAAGCTGCAGCTGGACGTGCGTTAGATGCATTAATTGCTTCTGTTACTGAATCTCTGCAGGCTGGGGACGACGTTGCACTGGTAGGCTTCGGTACTTTTGCTGTTAAAGAGCGTGCTGCCCGTACTGGCCGCAACCCTCAGACCGGTAAAGAGATCACCATTGCTGCTGCTAAAGTGCCGGGTTTCCGTGCAGGTAAAGCGCTGAAAGACGCAGTAAACTGATTGCTTTCCCGTTTCAGGGAAGCCGGATAGTACAAGGGCGCATCGTTTGATGTGCCTTTTTTGTTTGTCCAGACCTGATTTGTGCGAGTTTATGCGAGTTGTGGGCTGACAATCGCCCCGTTTTCTTGTCACAATACGCCTTCACGCGCGACGGGCAGGATTTTCCGTCAGCGTCAGGTAACCAGTCACCTACAGCGGAGTGTTGTTACACCATGATGGACAGCTTACGCACGGCTGCTAACAGTCTCGTGCTCAAGATTATTTTCGGTATCATTATCGTGTCGTTCATATTGACCGGCGTGAGCAGTTACCTTATTGGCGGTGGCGCGAACTATGCCGCAAAAGTGAATGGCCAGGAAATCAGCCGTGGTCAGTTCGAGAATGCTTTTGCCGGTGAGCGTAACCGTATGCAGCAACAGCTGGGCGACCAATTCTCTGAACTGGCGGCGAATGAAGGGTACATGAAAACCCTGCGCCAACAGACACTGAACCGTCTTATCGATGAAGCGCTGCTGGATCAGTATGCCAAAAAGCTGGGCCTTGGCATCAGCGACGAGCAGGTCAAAAAAGCGATCTTCGCCACTCAGGCATTCCAGTCTAACGGTAAATTCGACAACGCGCGTTACAACAGTATCGTTAACCAGATGGGCATGACGGCGGATCAGTACGCGCAGGCGCTGCGTAACCAGCTGACAACCCAGCAGCTCATTAACGCTGTCGTGGGTACCGATTTCATGCTTAAAGGTGAAACCGACGAACTGGCCGCGCTGGTGGCCCAGCAGCGCGTGGTCCGTGAAGCGACCATTGATGTGAACGCCCTGGCGGCGAAACAGCAGGTGAGCGACGCAGACGTTAATGCTTACTACGAGCAGAATAAAAACGCCTTTGTTTCTCCGGAGCAGTTCCGCGTCAGCTACATCAAGCTGGATGCAGCTGCGCTGCAGGAAAGCGCGTCTGATGCCGAGATCCAGTCTTACTACGACCAGCATCAGGATCAGTTCACTCAGCCGCAGCGTAACCGCTACAGCGTGATTCAGACCAAAACTGAAGCAGATGCTAAGGCGGTATTGGATGAGCTGAACAAAGGCGCTGATTTCGCCACCCTTGCGAAAGCGAAATCCACCGACATTATCTCTGCGAAAAACGGCGGTGATATGGGCTGGCTGGAAGACGCAACCACGCCCGACGAGCTGAAAAATGCCGGTCTGAAAGAGAAAGGCCAGCTGTCTGGTGTGATTAAATCATCCGTTGGTTTCCTGGTCGTGCGTCTGGACGACATCACCCCGGCGAAAACCAAGCCGCTGGCTGAGGTTCGTGATGATATCGCTGCGAAAGTGAAACAGGAAAAAGCCCTGGATGCCTACTACGCGCTGCAGCAGAAGGTGAGCGATGCTGCCAGCAACGACAACGAATCTCTGGCAGGTGCAGAGCAGGCGGCGGGTGTGAAAGCGGTTGAGACCGGCTGGTTTGGTCGCGACAACCTGCCGGAAGAGCTGAACTTCAAACCGGTTTCTGATGCCATCTTTAACGGTGGTCTGGTGGGCGAGAACGGCACGCCGGGCAGCAACTCTGACATCATTACCGTTGACGGCGATCGCGCCTTTGTTCTGCGCGTCAGCGAGCACAAGCCAGAAGCGGTCAAACCGCTGGCGGAAGTGAAGGATCAGGTCGTCGCTCAGGTTAAGCATAACAAAGCAGAACAGCAGGCTAAACTGGACGCTGAGAAGATTCTGGCCGATCTGAAAGCGGGTAAACAGGACGCGCTGAAAGCGGCAGGTCTGAGCTTCGGTGAGGCAAAAACGCTTAGCCGCACCGGTCAGGACCCAATCAGTCAGGCCGCGTTTAGCCTGACGCTGCCGGCAAAAGACAAGCCAAGCTTCGGTACCACCACCGATATGCAGGGTAACGTTGTTCTGCTGGCGCTGGACGACGTGAAAGCCGGCACTCTGCCAGAAGCGCAGAAGAAGGCGATGGTTCAGGGCATTACTCAGAACAATGCTCAGATTGCTTTCGAAGCCATGATGAGCAACCTGCGTAAAGACGCCAAAATCAAGCTGGGCGATGTCATGACCCAGCAGCAGTAATTACGTGTCTGCTCGCAGATTTTCGTAACGCTCTGCAAAAACTAAAGGCCGCTTTCGCGGCCTTTTCCATTTCTGCAATCTGCTGTTTGTGCCTGTTTTCACAGGCGGCTATCGTTGCGTGGCTGTCAACAAACAAGGAGATAACAGCATGAAATGTGGAATCAAAGCACTGTTAATTACGCTGGCTATTGCCACCACCGGGATGAGCGCGGGCGCGCAGGCGGCGGCGACCGCCGCCAAACCACAGGCTACGCAGAGCAAGTCTGACGCGGCCGCGCCGATACAAGGGCAGACCAAAGCGGCTGACGTCGGTAAAAATGCGGATGATGACGGTACGCGGGTCAGCATTAACTCGGCCTCGGCAGAGGATCTCGCCCGCGCAATGAATGGCGTGGGCCTGAAAAAAGCGCAGGCTATCGTCAGCTATCGTGAAGAGTACGGCCCATTCAAAACGGTCGACGATCTCAAACAGGTTCCGGGCATGGGCAGCGCGCTGGTTGAGCGCAACCTCTCACACCTGACACTGTAATAACGCAATTTCTTGCACTGCGGCAAAAGTTTGCCAGGATAAAGAGGTCATACCAGTTATGACCTCTGATCCTATAACAATGAAAGGCTATTGCGCTATGCAGACAAAAATCAAAGTACGCGGTTTCCATCTTGATGTTTATCAGCACGTCAATAACGCTCGCTATCTCGAGTTTCTTGAAGAAGCGCGCTGGGACGGGCTGGAAAACAGCGAAAGCTTTCAGTGGCTGACCGCGCACAACATCGCGTTCGTGGTCGTCAATATCAACATTAACTATCGCCGTCCGGCCGTGCTGGGCGATGTGCTCACCGTGACCAGCCAGGTACAACAGCTAAACGGCAAGAGCGGCGTGTTAAGCCAGGTGGTGACGCTCGATCCAGAAGGGCAGGTGGTGGCTGATGCACTGATCACCTTTGTCTGTATCGATCTGAAAACTCAGAAAGCGCTGCCGCTGGAAGGGGAGTTGCGCGAAAAGCTGGAGTTGATGATCGTTTAGATATTTTGTCTTTTATAAAAGACAAAAGGAATTTTCAGGGATAGAATAATGGACAGGGACTACGTTGTTGAACGTTACCGTACCCGTGACGGGAAAGTGCCGTTTGAGGAGTGGGTAGCGAAGATGAAGCGAAAGGATCCGGAATCAGTGTTTCGGATTCTTTTGCGAATTGACCGTGCAGAGAAAGGGAATTTCGGCGATTACCGGTATCTCAGAGAAGGTATCTGGGAATTGAAAATTGATTGTGGTCCCGGATATCGAATCTATTTTGCAGTACAACATCGGGAGATTCTATTGTTGCTGATTGGGGGTAACAAAAAGAGTCAAAGGACCGATGTGAAACTGGCAATTGATTACTGGAATGACCATCAAAAGGAGAAATCTGATGAGCAAAAGCGAACGAAAATTCTCTAGTTCCGTCAGCCACGATGAAGCCGTCGTAAAAATGCTTCGCGAAAACCCTTCCTACGCTCAGCTATATCTGCAGGTTGCGTTGGATGAGATTTATGAAGACCAGGGAATCCCTGCATACCTAATCGCGTTAAGACGTGTTATCGAATCCCGCGGTGGCATAGGTGAAATTGCTGCCAAATCCGGTCTGTCCCGTCAGCAGCTATACCGAACCTTATCAGACAACGGCAACCCAACGCTGACAACGCTGATGAAAGTCACCCGTGCTGCCGGCGTGAAACTGTTCGACAGCACGGTTAAGTAGCCCTATTTAAGCCCGGTTTTTTTCTGCATAGCGGCCATCACGCCGGCTTTATCGGCCAGATAGTGGTTCAGCCCATTCGCGCGCAGATTACAGGCGGCGCACTGCCCGCAACCGTCGCCTTTGATGCCGTTATAGCAGGTGAGGGTTTCGCTGCGAACCAAATCCAGCTTGCCCCAGTAGTCGGCCAGCGCCCAGGTTTCGGCTTTATCCAGCCACATGAGCGGGGTTTCAAAGCGCGTCTCTTTCGCCATCCCCAGATTGACGGCGTGGTTGAGCGCTTTGACAAACTCATCGCGGCAGTCCGGGTATCCTGAGAAGTCGGTCTCGCATACGCCCGTAATTACCGCTTCGGCTTTTACCTGATAGGCATAAATCGCCGTCAGGGTCAGGAACAGAATATTACGCCCCGGCACAAACGTGTTCGGAATGCCGCTGGCATCGGGTTCGTAGTCCGGTACAGGAATACTGTCCCGGGTGAGGCTGCTGACGGCCAGTTCATTTAACAGCGTAACGTCCAGCACCTTGTGCGCGCGTGCCCCCAGTTTAAGGGCCAGTTCACGGGCAACGTCGATTTCAGCGCGGTGACGCTGGCCATAATCGAAAGTCACACAGTGAACTTCATCATACTGATGAAGGGCCTGAACCAGGCAGGTTGTAGAGTCTTGTCCTCCGCTGAACACGACGACGGCACGTTTCATAAATCATCTCGACTGTTACGGTAAAAACGTTATGTTACCGTCTGGCTACGGCGGCGACCAGCTTCTTCACGATTTGGGGGCGGGAAGCCAGGCTTCGGTAAAATCAAACCAGCCGCGGGTGTTGAGGCGTATGCCGTTGACTCCCGGCGGGGCGCTGATTTGATATTGATAGTTAAAAAGCGGCGTCAGCACCGCATTCTCCATCAGGCGGTTGAAAATGGCTTGCAGACCGGCGTGTCGGTCCCGAGCTTCGGCCTGAGACTGCACCGCATCCAGCGTGGCTTGCAGATGGGCGTAGGCCGGTGCGCTTAACACGTGCGGCCACAGGGCATCGCAGCGCAGCCACTGCTCAAGCGTATACGCTGGCGCTTCGCCAATCAGCCTGTCCCCCATCATGATGTCTGCATCGGCAAGCTGCTGGCATCCGTCCCACGTCTTGGCGTCGTGGAAGATGACGGTCAGGTCACAACCCTGTCGCGCCAGGTACGCCTTTAACTGGCTGGCCATGGTGTGAAGCTCAACGGGAAGATGGTAAACCAGCGTCAGCGCCTCAGGCAGGGCAACGTCCGTTAAGTCAGGCCATTCGGGGATTGTCCAGCCGGGAAGCAGTTCCTCGGTGGGCGTAATGAGTCCTTCGTTGAGCGGAAGCGTGTGCAGAAGCCTGGAGAGATGGATGATATTGATAAGCCGCTTCGCCTGGATCTCACTCAGACGCGCGCTCTGTTTCAGCGTGAGGTAACAGAAGCCCAGGCTGGTGCTGCTGCTGACCAGCCTCAGGGTTTCAAGCTCATCGGCCTCGCCAATCGCGATTTGCACCGGGTGACGACAGCTGGTGCCCAGCCTGTAATCAAACAGCTGGGGGGTGATCCAGTATTCGATGGCTTTGAGCAGCGGATGGCTCAGGTGGTATTGCTCATGGCTTTCCAGACGAACCAGGTCGGGCTCAAAGGCGGCCAGCCGGAAGGGGCCGCAGCCAAGTTCAGGATAGTCGGGATGCGCCAGACGGCTGCAGTAGGTTGCCAGCCTGTGCGCCAGCCAATAGTCCGGTTGATGCAGCATAAATGTCAGACACTGTGGATGCGTTGTTTCGAGACGTAAAACGCTCCTGAACAGGGTGCGCAGGGCGGGAAGCGTCAACAGTGCCGTCAGGCTTCGCTGGAGCTGCGCCGTTTCTATTTTATCGCCGTTATGCCAGTGCAGGGTGGAGCGAATGTAGAAATGCCAGCGCAGCCCGTCAGCAGAGACCTCCCAGTGATGCGCGAGATCGCCCGTGGGTTCACTGCTGTTACCGTTAAAACGCGTCAAGCCTGAAAATACCTGTCCCGCCAGATGCTGCTCCGCCCGGCCAGGCAAAAAGCCCGGCTGAAGCGGCTCCAGCGAGCGATAGTAGGGGATGCGCAGCGTCGGCGTGTCGTTTTGCCACTGTCCGCCTAAAAACGGATGCAACAACGATCTCAGTGCTTCAGGAGCAAGCTGGGCCAGCTCCAGCGCGTTATGCTGCTGCCCGCTCTTCAGCGCCTCTTCCATCATCGCATTGCGCAGTGACTCCGGGCTGGCATGGAACGTCAGCTCACCGCGCTTGCCGCGACCAGACCGCGCGTGCCAGCTGAGCCAGCCCGCCTCCTGAGCCTGACGCAGCAGGGTGCGGACATGCCGCTCGCTACAAAAACAGCGGCTGGCAAGCTCACTTATGGTGACCTGCTGTGGAGCGCCAGCGGAAGGTTGCCACAGGCGTTGATACTGGTTAAGACGGTTAAGCTGGCGCATAAGAAACCCGGAACAATAATTTTCATCTATTCACTATTACTTCCGTATATCTCACACGATACTGATGCACAAGTTAATCGCATCACATTTCAGGAGTAATCATGGCCCGCCTCGCTGCATTTGATATGGACGGTACGTTGTTAATGCCGGATCACCGTCTGGGGGAGAAAACGCTGAGTACCCTGAAGCGTCTGCGCGAGCGTGATGTCACCCTGACGTTTGCCACTGGCCGCCACGTGCTGGAGATGCGTCATCTGCTGGGCACGTTTTCCCTGGATGCGTTTTTAATCACGGGTAACGGAACGCGCATTCACACCGTTGAAGGAGAGGTGCTGCACCGCCAGGATCTCAACCCGGAAGTGGCGGATATTGTTCTGCACAGCACGTGGGACACGCAGGCCAGTATCCACGTATTCAACGATCAAGGCTGGTTTACCGGAAGCGAAATCCCCGAATTGTTGCACGCGCATGTTTATAGCGGCTTCAAATACCAGCTTATCGATCTGCGCCGGATCCCTGCCCACGCGGTGACCAAGATTTGCTTCTGTGGCGATCACGACGATCTTTGCCGCTTACGCATTCAATTAAATGAGGCGCTGGGCGACCGGGCGCACCTGACCTTCTCGGCGGTGGATTGTCTTGAAGTCCTGCCGGTGGGCTGTAACAAAGGTTCAGCCCTGGCGGTGCTCAGCGACCACCTGGGCTTAACGCTGCAGGAGTGTATGGCGTTTGGCGACGCCATGAATGACCGTGAAATGCTGGGCAGCGTGGGGCGCGGCCTGATTATGGGGAATGCGATGCCGCAACTGATCGCAGAGCTTCCTCATCTACCGGTTATCGGACACTGCGGCAACGAAGCGGTGTCCCATTTTTTGACGCATTGGCTGGACAACAACAACCTCCCATATTCCCCCGAATAGTGAGACCCTTCCAGCAAGCCAGACTTCGGTCTGGCTTTTTTTATTCCAGCAGCTGCGCAATCTGCGCTTTCCACGGGGTGATGTCGCCGATGTTGGCCTGTACCCACTCCGCATTGTAGTAGGTCTCAAGGTAGCGCTCGCCGCTGTCGCACAGCAGCGTGACGATGGAGCCGGTACGGCCTTCCTCGCGCATGCGTGCCGCAAGCTGCAGTGCGCCCCACATGTTGGTGCCCGTTGATGCGCCCACCTTGCGGCCGAGCTGCGTCTCCAGCCAGTGCGCGGTGGCGACGCTGGCGGCGTCCGGCACGCGGAGCATTTCGTCGACAACGTCAGGAATGAACGACGGTTCCACGCGCGGGCGGCCAATTCCTTCAATTTTACTGCCCACCGGACTGCGCAGGCCGGCATCGCGGCTTTGCCAGTAGTCGAGGAACACGGAGTTCTGGGGGTCAACCACCATCAACTGGGTATCGTAGCCCTGACAGCGAATGTAGCGTCCGATAGTGGCTGACGTGCCGCCCGTACCGGCGCTCATCACAATGTACGACGGAACCGGATGCGGTTCGTGGGTCATCTGGCGGAAAATACTGTCGGCAATGTTGTTATTGCCGCGCCAGTCCGTTGCGCGCTCGGCAAAGGTGAACTGGTCCATATAGTGGCCGTTTAGCTCGCGGGCGAGCATTTCAGAGGCAGCGTAGATTTCGCAGGCGCTTTCCACAAAATGGCAGCGTCCGCCGTAAAATTCGATCTGCTCGATTTTGCGTTTTGCGGTGCAGGAGGGCATCACGGCGATAAACGGCAGGCCCAGCAGACGAGCGAAATAGGCTTCAGACACCGCCGTTGAACCGGATGAGGATTCAATAATGGTCGTGCCTTCTTTGATCCAGCCGTTGCACAAACCGTATAAAAACAGAGAGCGCGCCAGGCGATGCTTCAGGCTACCGGTAGGATGGGTGCTTTCATCCTTCAGGTAGAGCTGAATACCGTCAAATCCCGGCAGGGGGAGGCGAATCAGGTGGGTATCCGCCGAGCGCTGGTAGTCGGCATTGATTTCGCTGATGGCATGTTTAACCCAGGTGCTATTCATCGTAGTTATCCGTTTGTCATTTTGTGCCCAGCATAGCGAAAAGCACAGAAAAAATTGTTGCTATCTGGCCTTTAAAATAGAATGAAGGGAGAAAAATTTTCTCTATGAGGTGGGTATGCTAGATAAAATTGACCGCAAGCTCCTTTCATTGCTGCAAAGTGACTGTACCCTCTCTTTGCAGGCGCTGGCAGATGCCGTTAATCTGACCACCACACCGTGCTGGAAGCGCCTAAAAAAGCTGGAAGATGACGGCATTCTTCTGGGGCGCGTCGCATTACTCGATCCCGAAAAACTGGGGCTTGGGCTGACGGCATTTGTGCTGATAAAAACCCAACACCACAGCAGCGAGTGGTATTGCCGCTTCGTCACTCAGGTGTCTGAGATGCCCGAGGTGCTCGGCTTCTGGCGTATGGCCGGCGAGTACGATTACCTGATGCGCGTCCAGGTGGCTGACATGAAGCGCTATGATGATTTCTACAAGCGGCTGGTGAACAGCGTCCCGGGCTTGTCGGACGTCACCTCAAGCTTCGCCATGGAACAGATTAAGTACACCACAGCCTTACCCATTGAATAACTTCGTAAAATACCTTCAGGAACAAACCGCGTGCGATTATTTGCCCAATTAAGCTGGTACTTTCGTCGGGAGTGGCAACGCTACCTCGGTGCAGTCGCCCTGCTTATTATCATTGCCATTTTGCAGCTGATCCCGCCGAAGGTGGTGGGCTACGTCGTGGATGGCGTCACTGAACAGCATTACACCACCGCACGGGTGTTGATGTGGGTCGGCACGCTGGTGCTGACGGCGGTCATTGTTTATCTCCTGCGCTACGTCTGGCGCGTGCTGCTGTTTGGTGCGTCCTATCAGCTGGCCGTTGAGCTGCGTGAAGATTTTTACCGCCAGCTGAGCCGACAGCATCCCGAATTTTATCTGCGTCATCGCACCGGGGATCTCATTGCCCGCGCGACGAACGACGTCGATCGCGTGGTCTTTGCCGCCGGGGAAGGGGTGCTGACGCTGGTGGATTCGCTGGTGATGGGCTGTGCGGTGCTGATCGTCATGTCCACGCAGATCAGCTGGCAATTAACCCTGCTCGCCCTGCTGCCGATGCCGATCATGGCGCTGGCGATCAATCGCTACGGCGAACAGCTGCACGAGCGCTTCAAGCTGGCGCAGGCGGCGTTTTCTTCTCTGAACGATCGCACCCAGGAGAGCATGACCAGCATCCGCATGATCAAAGCGTTTGGCCTGGAAGATCGGCAGTCCGCGCTGTTTGCGGCCGATGCGGCAGACACGGGGGCGAAAAACATGCGCGTCGCGCGTATTGATGCGCGATTTGATCCAACGATTTATGTCGCAATCGGCATGGCAAACCTGCTTGCGATTGGCGGCGGGAGCTGGATGGTGGTGCAGGGCACATTGACCCTGGGGCAATTGACCAGCTTTGCGATGTATCTGGGGCTGATGATCTGGCCGATGCTGGCGCTGGCCTGGATGTTTAATATCGTAGAGCGCGGCAGCGCCGCCTACAGCCGCATCCGCGCCATGCTGGCCGAAGCGCCGGTGGTCAATGACGGCAGCGAAGCGGTGCCGGAAGGGCGCGGCGTTATGAACGTCGACGTTCGCAAATTTGTCTATCCGCAAACGGAACATCCGGTGCTGGAGAACGTTAGCTTTACGCTGCGGCCGGGCCAGATGCTGGGCATCTGCGGCCCGACGGGGTCCGGAAAAAGTACCGTGCTCTCTCTGCTTCAGCGCCACTTTGACGTCACCGAGGGCGATATCCGTTTCCATGATATCCCCCTGGCGAACCTGCTGCTGGACGAGTGGCGTGGCCGTCTGGCGGTAGTCAGCCAGACGCCGTTTTTATTTTCGGACACCGTGGCGAATAACATTGCGCTTGGTCACCCGTCGGCGACGCAGGAAGAGATCGAACACGTGGCGCGCTTAGCCAGCGTACATGACGATATTTTGCGTCTGCCGCAGGGCTACGAAACGGAAGTCGGGGAACGTGGCGTCATGCTGTCCGGCGGGCAGAAACAGCGAATCTCGATTGCCCGCGCGCTGCTGCTGAATGCTGAAATCCTCATTCTGGATGATGCGCTCTCCGCTGTGGATGGTCGTACCGAGCATCAGATTCTGCACAACCTGCGCCAGTGGGGCGACGGACGCACGGTGATTATCAGCGCCCACCGTTTGTCAGCGCTCACCGAGGCCAGCGAAATTCTGGTCTTACAGCACGGACACATTGCCCAGCGCGGGCAGCATGAAACGCTTGCCGAGCAGCCGGGCTGGTATCGCGATATGTACCGCTATCAACAGCTTGAGGCGGCGCTGGACGATGCGCCGGAACAGGATCAGGAGGCCACCAATGCGTAAGCTCGGAACGATGTGGCCGACGCTCAAACGTCTGCTGGCCTACGGCGCGCCGTGGCGCAAACCGCTCTCCGTGGCCGTGCTTTTACTCTGGATAGCGGCGATTGCTGAGGTGAGCGGGCCGCTGCTCATCAGCTACTTCATCGACAATATGGTCGCAAAAAGCTACCTGCCGCTGGGGCTGGTGGCGGGCTTAGGTGTGGCCTACGTTGGGTTGCAGCTGGCGGCGGCAGGGCTGCATTATGCGCAGTCGCTGCTGTTTAACCGTGCCGCCGTGGGCGTGGTTCAGCAGCTGCGCACGGATGTAATGGACGCGGCGCTTCGCCAGCCGCTCAGCGAGTTTGATATCCAGCCGGTCGGGCAGGTGATTTCGCGCGTGACCAACGATACCGAAGTGATCCGCGACCTGTACGTCACCGTGGTCGCGACGGTGTTACGCAGCGCGGCGCTGATCGGCGCGATGCTGGTGGCGATGTTCAGCCTCGACTGGCGCATGGCGCTGGTGGCGATTACCATCTTCCCGGCGGTGCTGATCGTGATGATCATCTACCAGCGCTACAGCACGCCAATCGTGCGTCGGGTGCGCGCCTATCTGGCCGACATTAACGATGGCTTCAACGAAGTGATTAACGGCATGAGCGTCATCCAGCAGTTCCGCCAGCAGGCGCGCTTTGGCGAGCGGATGGGCGAAGCCAGCCGATCGCACTATATGGCGCGTATGCAGACGCTGCGCCTTGACGGCTTCCTGCTGCGTCCGCTGCTCAGCCTTTTCTCTGCGCTGGTGCTTTGCGGTTTACTGATGCTCTTTGGCCTGAGCTCAAGCGGTACGATTGAAGTGGGCGTGCTGTACGCTTTTATTAGCTATCTGGGGCGCCTTAACGAGCCGCTGATCGAGCTCACGACCCAGCAATCGATGCTGCAGCAGGCGGTCGTCGCCGGCGAGCGCGTGTTTGAGTTGATGGACAGGCCGCGCCAGGCCTACGGTCGTGACGAGCGACCTCTGCAAAGCGGCGCCATTGCCTTTGATAACGTCTCGTTTGCCTATCGCGAAGACCGGCTGGTGTTGCAGGACATTACGCTGGATGTCCCGTCGCGCGGTTTCGTGGCGCTGGTGGGACATACGGGAAGCGGCAAGAGCACGCTCGCCAGCCTGTTGATGGGCTACTACCCGGTCACGCAAGGCGAAATCCGCCTCGACGGACGCCCGCTCGCGTCTCTCAGCCACAACGTGTTGCGTAAAGGCGTCGCGATGGTGCAGCAGGATCCGGTCGTCCTGGCCGATACCTTCTACGCCAACGTGACCCTGGGGCGAGACTACTCTCAGGAGCAGGTATGGGAGGTGCTGGAAAAAGTGCAGCTGGCAGACCTTGCGCGCGGGTTTAGCGACGGGATTAATACCCGGCTGGGCGAGCAGGGAAACAACCTCTCCGTTGGGCAAAAGCAGCTTCTCGCGCTGGCGCGGGTGCTGATTGAAACCCCGCAGGTGCTGATTCTGGATGAAGCGACGGCCAGCATTGACTCCGGCACCGAGCAGGCCATCCAGCAGGCGCTGGCCGCGGTACGCGACCATACGACGCTGGTGGTGATTGCCCATCGCCTTTCCACCATTGTCGATGCCGATACCATTCTGGTGCTGCATCGCGGACAAGCCGTGGAGCGCGGGACGCACCGTGAATTGCTGGAAGCCAAAGGGCGCTACTGGCAGATGTATCAGCTTCAACTGGCGGGTGAAGAGCTCGCGGCCAGCGTGCGCGAGGAAGAGTCGCTCAGCGCCTGATGCACCAAAACAAAGCAACGCGCTAACAGTCATTCCTGTTGGTGCAATACTGAAACGCACCGTGCACCGACATGGTGCGTTTTTTTTCGCCGGTTCATTAAGGAAGACGGCATAACGCTCGTCGCACCGCTTTTCTCCCTCCATTTCATTTCTGGCACACCCCTTGCAATACCTTCTGCGTGAGCTGCGGCCATTACCGAATTCTGACTGGAGGGGATCTATGAAGCTGGTTACGGTGGTAATCAAACCATTCAAACTGGAAGACGTGCGTGAAGCATTGTCCTCAATGGGTATTCAGGGACTGACTGTCACCGAAGTGAAAGGCTTTGGTCGTCAGAAGGGTCATGCCGAGCTTTATCGCGGGGCGGAATACAGCGTTAACTTTCTGCCAAAAGTAAAAATTGATGTCGCGATTGCTGACGATCAGCTTGATGAAGTGATTGATGTGATTAGCAAAGCGGCCTACACCGGCAAAATTGGCGACGGCAAAATTTTCGTTGCCGAACTGCAGCGCGTCATTCGCATTCGTACCGGCGAATCTGACGAAGCGGCACTGTAAATAACGCCTGGCACACAGTGATAGGGATCGAGAAAATGAAGATAGCAACACTTAAAACGGGTCTGGGTTCGCTGGCACTGCTGCCGGGCCTGGCGCTGGCTGCTCCTGCCGTGGCAGACAAAGCCGATAACGCCTTTATGATGATCAGCACCGCGCTGGTGCTGTTCATGTCTATCCCGGGCATTGCGCTGTTCTACGGCGGCCTGATCCGCGGCAAAAACGTTCTCTCCATGCTGACGCAGGTTGCCGTGACGTTCGCGCTGGTCTGCGTGCTGTGGGTGGTTTACGGTTACTCGCTGGCCTTCGGTACCGGCAACGCCTTCTTTGGTAACTTCGACTGGGTAATGCTGAAAAATATTGAACTGACCGCGCTGATGGGCAGCTTCTACCAGTACATCCACGTCGCGTTCCAGGGCTCGTTCGCCTGCATTACCGTCGGGCTGATTGTGGGCGCGCTGGCGGAGCGCATCCGTTTCTCTGCCGTTCTGATCTTCGTGGTGGTCTGGCTGACCCTCTCCTATGTGCCGATTGCGCACATGGTCTGGGGCGGTGGTCTGCTGGCAACGCACGGCGCGCTAGACTTTGCGGGCGGTACCGTTGTACATATCAACGCCGCGGTAGCGGGTCTGGTGGGCGCATACCTGATTGGCAAACGCGTGGGCTTCGGTAAAGAGGCGTTCAAACCGCATAACCTGCCGATGGTGTTTACCGGTACGGCTATCCTCTACTTTGGCTGGTTCGGCTTCAACGCCGGCTCCGCAAGTGCCGCAAACGAAATCGCCGCGCTGGCCTTCGTGAACACCGTTGTGGCGACGGCGGGTGCAATTCTCTCCTGGGTATTCGGCGAGTGGGCGGTACGCGGTAAACCTTCCCTGCTGGGTGCCTGTTCAGGGGCGATTGCCGGTCTGGTCGGTATCACCCCGGCGTGTGGCTATGTGGGTGTCGGTGGTGCGCTGCTGGTGGGACTGGTCGCGGGTCTGGCAGGTCTGTGGGGCGTCACCGCACTGAAACGCGTGCTGCGCGTGGATGACCCTTGCGATGTGTTCGGCGTCCACGGCGTGTGCGGCATCGTCGGCTGTATCATGACCGGCATCTTCGCCGCGAAATCACTGGGTGGCGTGGGCTACGCAGAAGGTGTCACCATGGTTCATCAGGTGCTGGTGCAGCTGGAAAGTATCGCTATCACCGTGGTGTGGTCTGCTGTTGTCGCCTTCATTGGCTATAAGCTGGCGGATATGACCGTTGGGCTGCGCGTACCGGAAGAGCAGGAGCGCGAAGGTCTGGACGTCAACAGCCACGGCGAGAATGCGTATAACGCCTAATAAAAGCAAAACGGCAACTTCGGTTGTAATGCCAGTCAGTTAAGCAACTGACTGGCTTTTTTTCGGGGCTGTGGAGTATCTCCAGGGCCTTTCCTTTACCACCCTCGGGAAGGCCCTTTCCCTTCTTGTCGGCAACTTTACCCGTTGCGCCATGCTTTCAAGATCACGCATCAGCTCCGGGATACGCCCTGGTGAAGCGCCCTGCAGCGTCATCAGCATTCTCATGACCATGCCGCATGATTCTGAGAAGCTCAGCTGATTCGGCCAGTATCCTTTCAGATGGCCCGCCATTTTAATCATCTGATATCGCACCAGATTATACGCCAGTAACACGCCCCATAACTCCTGCTCCACAAGCTCCGGCTTTTTACTCCTCAGCGTCAGCCTGCTCAGTTGCATCGTTTGTTTTATCTCCCTGTACCCCAGCTCTATTTCCCAGCGATGGCTGTACAGGTCTGCCATTTCTCCTCCGGGATAGCGCATGGCGTCCGTCATCGACGTCAGCAGATGGCTGGTCAGTTCCATCTGGCAGACCATTTTTACCTGCGGGTAGAGTGCCGGGTTTCCGCCATGCGTCTGGCGGGGAAAGGCGCTATCGTTTTCCGGCGTATCCGGTGTGCGCCAGAACACGCCATCGATGGCCAGCAGTGTCAGGCCGCACCAGTGCGGATGCGGTGTGGCGTTATGCCAGAGCTGCGCTGTTTGCGTGAACACGCGGCGGACGGCTTCGCTTCCCAGCCGCTGACGGGCCTGGATCACGGCACTGGGGGCAACGAACGCACGGTTGCCGGGTAACATGATATCCAGCCGGTTAACTATCTGATGAAGCGGCTCCTTACGCTCAAGGGCCATACCGATAATGCACCAGACCATCATTTCCAGAGGAAGGCGCCGTTTGCGTAACGTGACGGTGCCGGATTCTTCAAGGCAGCGGGAAATCAGTTCCGGGTCAAGATAGTCGCCCAGAGAAGTCAGAGGGTTACGCAGAGAATCGTAACGTGATACCAGCTCAAGAGCCTGTCCAATGTGCATAAAAAAGGTAAACATTTCCGGATTCTTACACAGCCACTGGATCGGTCAACCGATCCTTAACTGATCGGCATTACAACTTCGGTTGCCGTTTTTAATGTTTATTCCCTCTCCCATGGGAGAGGGTCAGGGTGAGGGCATCAGGCCGCACACCATCACCCGCGATTACGCATTACCCCTTCCTGCACCGTAGAAGCGACCAGCACGCCGTCCTGGGTGTAAAACTCTCCACGCACAAAACCGCGAGCGCTCGACGCTGACGTACTCTCCACGCTGTAAAGTAGCCACTCATTCATATTGAACGGACGGTGGAACCACATGGAGTGATCGATGGTTGCGACCTGCATCCCTTTTTCAAGGAAACCAACGCCGTGCGGCTGTAGCGCAACCGGCAGAAAGTTAAAGTCAGACGCGTAGCCCAGCAGATACTGATGCACGCGGAAATCTTCCGGCACGGTGCCATTGGCGCGGATCCAGACCTGACGTTTCGGCTCGGCGGTGTGGCCTTTCATGGGGTTGTGGAACTCAACCGGGCGGATCTCCAGCGGTTTATCGCAGAGAAACTTCTCTTTGACCTGCGGCGGAAGCAGATGCGCCAGCGCGCGGGCGATATCGGTCTCTGATTTGAGTTCGTCCGGCGACGGTGCTGGCGGCATCACTTTCTGATGTTCATACCCCGGTTCCGGTGCCTGGAAAGAGGCGGTCATATAAAAGATAGGCTTACCGTTCTGAACGGCCGCCACGCGGCGTGCGCTGAAGCTGTTACCGTCTCTCAGGACTTCAACGTCATACACGATCGGTTTTGCGCTGTCGCCAGGGCGTAAGAAATAGCTGTGGAATGAGTGTACCAGACGGTCTGCAGGGACGGTCTCCTTTGCAGCGTACAGCGCTTGTCCAACGACCTGGCCGCCGAAAACCTGACGTAAGCCGAGGTCTTCGCTCTGCCCGCGATAGAGTCCTTCCTCAATTTTTTCCAGATTCAGTAATGTCAGCAGATTGTTCAGTGCCTGACTCATAATTATCCTCAATAAACGCCGTAGCGAAAGATAGGCAGAGTATAACGCAGAAATGAAAGTGGTCCGATGGGTAGAATAATCTGAATGTCGGCACGTTTTTAGGCATTAATCGGTGATCTGTGCCACACTTAAAAACGTTATGTGATTGAAACGACATCGGATGGGATCGATCCCGCTGGTGCATTGATGATAAGGAGACTTCAATGAAACTCGTGCCCATGCTAAGTGGTGTAGCTATTGCGGTGGCGTTGTCCGCCTGTGCCGGTAAGAGCGCCCAGGTGCCGGTACCAGCTGCAGATCCGAACGGGATTAATACCCTTTCACAGCAATCCATTCAGCAGCCTAACGTTTCCGGTACAATCTGGATTAAACAGAGAGTCGCTCTGCCGCCGGATGCGGTATTAACGGTCACGCTGTCTGATGCTTCCCTGGCGGACGCGCCGTCGAAGGTGCTGGCTCAGCGCGCGGTCCGTACTGAAGGTAAGCAGGCTCCGTTTAGCTTCGTGTTGCCGTATAACCCATCAGACGTGCAGCCAAATGCCCGTATTCTGCTGAGCGCAGCAGTAACCATTAACGGCAAGCTGGTCTTTATCACCGATACGGTCCAGGAAGCGATTAACCACGGTGGAACCAAAATCGACCTGAATCTGGTGCCGGTGCAGCAAACCGAAGTCCCGGTTGCTCCACAGACCAATCAGCCGTCCCTGCCAACCCCACCGACCCAGATGTAACTGTTGCTCTTACCCTCTCCTTCGGGGGAGGGTTTAGTACACCCAGCGGTATTTCTGCAAATCAATCTGTCCTGCGCCCGACACCTGCACACCCTCTGAAAGCAATGCCTGACGCTGACGCTGGAGATCCGGCCCGGTCAGCGAGATAGCGCCATGACGGTTTACCACCCGATGCCAGGGCAGCGTACTGCCTTCCGGCAGCCGCTTCAGGACGCCACCGACCTGTCGCGCCGCGCGTGGAGAGCCTGCCAGCCTTGCCACATCACCGTAGGTGGTGACATAGCCTTCCGGAATCGAGGCCACGATTTGCCATACGCGCTGGGGAAAGGAGTCGTTTTCGTCCATACCTTCACCTGTGGGGATGTTTGGACCGTCATGGTAAACGAAGATCGCCCTGATTGCTGCGCCTGTTTGCGCAAGAAACCAGCATCCGGTTCCTGGTCGCTTGCAATTGGCTCTTCGCACAGGGATAATGCGCCAGCGCGTTGGTTATCAACGCTCTCAATGGGGGCTCTGTTGGTTCTCCCGCAACGCTACTCTGTTCACCAGGTCAGGTCCGGAAGGAAGCAGCCAGGGCAGACGACGTGGGTGCCGGGATGTAGCTGGCAGGGCCCCCACCCATTTGTGGCCTCATCCATCTTTCCTGTTCCCATCTCTTTTTAGACTTTATTCCACAATAATATAATGCCTATACCGTGTAATATATATTTCATTGCTCTGAAATATTACTGTCATAAACCTGTAATAATAGACTGGCATTTTATAATTGGACGTCTATTTTCGTCAAAATTCAAAAAAATATAGATCTGGATAACAGTGATAACTTCGTGTATTAAATAAAGTACTTATTCCGAAGGGAAGTGACAAACATGGCTACTGCAGTTTTAAATGTTAAAATTGACGAAGCGCTAAAAGAAAGACTCCGCCACTATGCGGAAGTAAATAACGAAAATTTAAGCGTGACCACAGAGAAACTGCTGCTGCTGGCGTTTGAAGCAGTAGAAGAGGCGGGAGTATCGGAAGAGGATATTGATAATCAGCATACGGAAGAAGAGAGTGTTTCTCCTTTTACTCCTAAAGAAATCAAGGCTCTACGTAAACTTCTGAAGAAGAGAAAATGAAACAACAACTGTCAACTGCCAGTGACTACAACGAGGCCTGCGCTCTGTTGCGTTCAGGCTACGTGAAGCATGTACGTCTTGGCTGGAATGTTGGAAGCGATGAGTTCTTTCGTATTGCGTCTGACTGGTGTGATACCGGTGCAAAAATAAAGAAAGACGGTGATAATTTCGTTATTTCCCTGAAAGGTTTCCCCATTCCTCCTCAGCACTAAATCCTGACCAGTGAAAACTGCTGACTGCATATATTACAGTCAGCAGTTTTTATTTTATGATCCAGTTCAAAATTTTAATATTAAACCAGGCGGCGTTTGACTACTGGCGTATTTGAATTTAGCGCGAGCCATAACGGTTTAATCCGCAGCAATGCCGCTTCCAGCTCCGCTGGCTCCAGCGAAAAGGGCATACGTAAAAAGCGGTCAAACGCCCCCGATAAGCCAAACCGCGTCCCGGTTCCCAGGTTAATCCCGATGATTTCTGCTCGTGCGGCAAGCTGTGTCGCCAGCATGCCAGGAAGTTCGATCCAGTAAGAGAGTCCGCCCTCCGCCTCATGAAACTTCCACTCCGGGAAATGTTCTCGCAGCAGGTTACTGCATCGATCGCGCCGTTCCGCCAGCATCTTGCGGCGAGCGGGCAGAAAACGCTCGCTATTGTCGATAAGCCACAGCGTTGCCAGCTGCTCTAGCAGCGGCGAGCCTAAATCCAGCGTATCGCGCGTCTGGGCGAGCGTGGCGATAGTCCGCGAGGAGGCGCGGATCCAGCCGAGACGCAGCCCGCCCCAGAAGCTTTTTCCGGCAGAGCCTAGCGTAATCACGCTGGCCTGCGGGTTAAACGATGCCAGCGGTGGCGGCGGTGGCGAATCAAACCAGAGATCGACCATCGTTTCATCCACGACCAGCGCCGTGCGGGTCTGGGCTGCTATATCAGCGATTGCCTGACGGGTGGCGATATCCATGCATCGACCGGTTGGGTTGTGAAAATCGGGCATCAGATAGGCCAGGCGCGGCGCGGTCTGGGCAAGCGTAGCCGCAAAGCCATCCGTATCCCAGCCCGTTTCCGGTAACGACACTCCTACTGGCCGACACTGTGCTCCCTGAATAGCGGCAATCGCCAGCGGATAGGTGGGGTGATCGACCACGACGCGATCCCCCGGTCCGGCCATCATCCGCAGCACCAGCGCGAACCCGCTGACGGCACCGTTGACCACCATCACCTCGTCTGCCCGGGTTGGAAGACCTCGCGCGGTATAGCGTGCAGCGATGGCCTCCCGTAGCGCCGGCAGCCCAAGCTGCTCGTAGCCCGTCAGCGAGAGGTGTTGAGTAATAGCCGTAAGTGCATGGGTGTAAGCCTGGTGGATCTCCGGCCCGGCGCTGAGGGCGGCAGTGGAAAGATCCAGGGCGACGCTCGCTGCGGAAAGGGTGGGAACGGCGCGTGCATCCGGGAGGATGACGCGCGACCCGCTGCCGTGGCGGCTTTCAAGATAACCCTCTTCACGCAGGTGGGCGAGGGCGCTGCTGACGGTGGTTCGGCTGACGTTCAGCGCCGTCGCCAGCTCACGCTCACCCGGCAGGCGCGTATGCAGTGCCAGCCGACCATCAAGGATTAATAAGCGCAGCGCGTCGGCCAGCTGGCGCCAGAGCGGAGTGCGGGATGAAGTTGGCTGCCAGTGCCCTAAAAGGCGTACCAAAGACTGGCTTCCGAAGCGGCGTGATGACATAAGCAGTCCACTATTTAAAAACTGGACATTAATCTTAGTGCCATTTTAGGTCAGGATGAAAGTCGGGTTCACTGGAGAAGATAAAAATGGTACGTCGTCTGCTACAACTTTATGTCGGTTTAGGGCTGTATGGGCTTTCCACCGCGATGTTTATTCGTGCGGATCTGGGGGTCGATCCGTGGGATGTGTTTCACCTTGGCGTAGGAATACAGCTGGGGATGAGCATCGGGACGGTGATCATTTTGACCGGTGCTGCGGTGCTCTTACTGTGGATCCCACTGCGTCAGATGCCCGGTCTTGGCACGATCAGCAACGTGATTTGTATCGGTCTGGCGGCGGACGCCAGCATGGCGCTTATCCCCGAACTGAGTTCGTTATCCGTGCGCATCGCTTTCCTGGTGTCGGGCATCGTGATGAACGCGATCGCCACCAGCATGTACATCGGGGCCGGTTTCGGGCCTGGTCCGCGCGACGGCCTGATGACCGGCATGCACGCCCGGCTGGGGTGGTCCATTCGCAGCGTGCGTACCTCCATCGAAGTGTCCGTCCTGCTGATTGGGTGCGTGCTGGGTGGCTCGTTTGGGGTGGGAACCGTGGCGTATGCTCTGACCATTGGCCCGCTTATTCAGCTCTGTTTGCCCTGGTTCCGCCAGAAGCCGCGCGGTGAGAAAATGACGCAGCCGGAGCGCGTTGTTTAATTTGCGAAGCGCTCACATGTTTTAACGGCGTCGCTGTGCCAGAATAGACGCTTCGAAAATCGCGATGCCAGAACGCATGAAAGCAATCACTCTTTATGATGTCGCCCTCCTTGCGGGGGTTTCTTATCAGACCGTTTCCCGCGTGATTAACGACGCGGAGCACGTCTCTGCCCGCACGCGGGAAAAGGTGCAGCAGGCAATGGCGGAGCTGCATTACGTTCCCAACCTGCGGGCGCAGCAGCTGGCGGGGAAACGCACCCGTACGCTGGGGCTCATCACTACCGATCTGGCGCTGCACGCGCCTTCGCAAATTGTCTCGGCGGTAAAATCCCGGGCTGCAGGGCAGGGGGCGAGCGTCCTGATTTCCATGGTGGAGCAGCCGCAGCAGTGTCAGGCGGCGCTTCAGGCGCTGCTGGCGCAGCGGGTAGACGCGCTGCTGGTCAATGTGCCGCTTGACGATCCGCACGCCGAAGCGCTCAGGTCGCTGGCGACGCCCGTCCCGGTGCTGTTCCTCGACGTGTCACCGTCAGCGCAGGTAAATAGCCTCGTGTTTAACGCCGAAGAGGGGGCACGCCTGGGCGTTGAGCATCTGCTTTCGCTGGGGCATCAGCATATTGCCCTGCTGAGCGGGCCGGAAAGCTCTGTCTCTGCGCGCGCGCGTCTGGCGGGATGGAAATCGACGCTGGCGCAGGCGGGTCTTGACGCGGCTGCGGTGGCCTACGGCGACTGGAGCGCGGCCAGCGGCTATGAGAAGGGACATGTGCTGCTCTCGGGGGCGGTACTGCCGGATGCCATTCTGGTGGCGAACGATCAGATGGCGCTTGGGGTAATGCGCGCCTGTGCGGAAAAAGGGATAGCTGTTCCTGGCCAGATATCGGTGGTCGGGTTTGACGATACGGCCGACAGCGCCTGGTTTTCTCCGCCGCTGACGACCATTCGTCAGGCGTTTCGCGAGGCTGGCGAGCGCAGCGTGGAGTGGCTTCTGTCCCCCAGCGGGGGGGAGGAATGCTGGCAGGTTCAGCTGCCGGTAACGCTGGTGACCCGCCATTCCAGCGCGCGCCGTACCCCGCAGCAGGCCGAACGCGAGGATCTGGCGCAGCAGCTCAGAAGCCTGGCCCTCCTTGCCGGGCAGCTTGCCCGCAAATAAAACTTTGTGATCGGACTCGCTACCCCGCGATTGCGTGCTTTACCGTCGCCGGGTGCCAGGGCATGTTAACCAAAATTGTGAGCGCTTCGCAAAGAGGTTAATATGCCCAACACTTTATCGCTGACTCTCAGCGCCATTCTGGCCCGACGGGACTGGGAAAACCCGGGTGTCACCCAGTGGAACAGTCTGGAGGCACATGCGCCGTTACACAGCTGGCGTCTTGAACAGCCTTCCCTGGATGATGCTGCATCCGCCAGCAGACGCTCCCTCAATGGGGTGTGGCGATTTAACTACTTTCCTGCACCCGAGCAAATCCCGGAGGCGTGGGTAACCGAAGACTGTGCGGATGCCGTTGCGATGCCCGTGCCGTCGAACTGGCAGATGCAGGGGTTTGACACGCCCATCTACACCAACGTCACCTATCCTATCCCCGTTAATCCGCCTTTTGTGCCGCAGGAAAACCCAACCGGCTGTTACTCGCTCACATTTGATGTGGATGACGCGTGGCTTCAGAGCGGGCAGACCCGCATCATCTTTGACGGCGTGAACTCTGCGTTTCATCTGTGGTGCAACGGGCGCTGGATGGGCTATTCCCAGGACAGCAGGCTGCCTGCCGAATTCGATCTCTCGACGGTCCTGCGGCCCGGTGAGAACCGCCTGGCGGTCATGGTGTTGCGCTGGTGCGACGGTAGCTATCTGGAAGATCAGGACATGTGGCGCATGAGCGGTATTTTCCGCGATGTGACGCTACTGCATAAACCCGAAACGCAGATTGCCGATTATCGCGTGGTGACGGACCTGAATGCGGAGCTGGACCGCGCGGTGCTTAAGGCAGATGTCGCGCTGGCAGGGGCGGGCTTTGCAGACTGCGAGGTGGTCTTTACCCTGTGGCGCAAGGGTGAAAAATGCGCCAGCGTTTCCCGGCGTCCGGGGTCTGCCGTTGTGGACGAGCGTGGCAGCTGGGACGAACGCTTAACGGTGGCGATCCCCATTGACCGCCCCGCGCTCTGGAGTGCTGAAACGCCGGAACTGTATCGCCTGACGATGGCGCTTCTCGGCCCGCAGGGTGAGGTGCTTGAGGTTGAGGCGTGCGATGTGGGCTTCCGCCGCGTTGACATCAGCAACGGCCTGCTGAAGCTCAACGGTAAGCCGCTGCTGATCCGCGGGGTTAACCGACACGAGCATCACCCGGAAAACGGTCAGGTGATGGACGAGGCGACCATGCGTCGCGACATCGAAATCATGAAGCAGCATAACTTCAACGCCGTTCGTTGCTCGCACTACCCGAACCATCCGCTGTGGTACAGCCTTTGCGATCGCTACGGGCTGTACGTCGTTGACGAAGCCAATATTGAAACCCACGGCATGGTGCCGATGAGCCGCCTCGCTGACGATCCGCGCTGGCTGCCCGCCATGAGCGAGCGCGTAACCCGCATGGTGCAGCGCGATCGCAATCATCCCTCAATTATCATCTGGTCGCTGGGTAACGAGTCCGGCCACGGCGCGAATCATGATGCGCTGTACCGCTGGCTGATAACCACCGATCCCACGCGCCCGGTACAGTACGAAGGCGGCGGGGCGAATACGGCGGCGACCGATATTGTTTGCCCGATGTACGCCCGGGTCGATTGGGATCAGCCTTTCCCGGCGGTGCCTAAATGGTCAATCAAGAAATGGATCGGCATGCCCGACGAAACGCGTCCGCTGATCCTCTGTGAATACGCCCACGCGATGGGAAACAGCTTCGGCGGGTTTGCGAAATACTGGCAGGCGTTTCGCAGCCATCCTCGCCTGCAGGGTGGGTTTGTCTGGGACTGGGTCGATCAGGCGTTGACGAAGAAAGACGAAAAGGGCAACGCGTTCTGGGCCTACGGCGGGGACTTTGGCGATACGCCGAACGATCGGCAGTTCTGCCTCAATGGCCTGGTCTTCCCCGATCGCACGCCGCACCCGGCGCTGTACGAGGCGCAGCGCGCCCAGCAGTTCTTTACCTTTACGCTGGTCAGCACCTCTCCGCTGGTGATTGAGGTGCAAAGCGGCTACCTGTTCCGCCCTACCGATAACGAGGTGCTGAGCTGGACGGTTGTCCGGGATGGGAAGGTACTGGCTTCGGGCGAGGTCACGCTGGCGATAGCCCCTGAAGGCGTTCAGCGTCTGGAGATCGCTCTGCCGGAATTGAAAGCCGAGCCGGGGGAAGTCTGGCTGAACGTTGAGGTTCGCCAGCCGCGGGCAACGCCGTGGTCACCGGCAGGCCATCGCTGCGCGTGGGAGCAGTGGCCGCTTCCGGCCCCACTCTTTATTGCACCACCAGCCTCTACGGGCGAGCCGCCGGTTTTAACACAAAACGATCGCATCCTGGAGGTTACGCATCGTCAACAGCGATGGCAGTTCGATCGCGCATCCGGATACCTGACTCAATGGTGGCGAAATGGCGTTGAAACGCTGTTCTCACCCGTGACGGATAACGTCAGCCGCGCGCCGCTGGACAACGACATTGGGGTGAGCGAAGCGACGCGCATCGATCCAAACGCGTGGGTTGAACGCTGGAAAGCGGCGGGCATGTACGATCTCACCTCGCGCATGCTGCACTGTGAGGCAGAGCAGCATGCGCGTGAGGTGGTGGTTACCACGCTTAATGTCCTGGAGCATCGCGGCAGGGCGCTGTTCCTGAGCCGTAAAATCTGGCGGCTGGACGAGCAGGGGGTTCTGCATGGCGACATTCAGGTCGATATTGCATCTGATATCCCGGAGCCCGCGCGCATTGGCCTGAGCGTTCATCTCGCTGAAACGCCAGAAAAGGTTGACTGGCTGGGGCTGGGGCCGCATGAAAACTACCCGGACAGAAAGCTGGCGGCGCAGCAGGGGCGCTGGACACTGCCCCTGGCAGACATGCACACGCCGTATATCTTCCCGACGGAAAATGGTTTGCGCTGCGATACCCGCAAACTTGTGCTGGGGGCGCATCAGCTGAATGGCGCGTTCCATTTCTCAGTGGGCCGCTATAGCCAGCAGCAACTGCGTGAGACAACCCATCATCATCTGCTGCGGGAAGAGCCGGGGTGCTGGCTCAACCTCGATGCGTTTCATATGGGGGTGGGCGGCGATGACTCCTGGAGCCCCAGCGTTTCGCCGGAATTTATCCTGCAGACACGCCAGCTTCGTTATACCTTTAGCTGGCAGCAGACTCTTACCTGACCAGAGAGGCGGCCACTGGGCGTGGCCGCCTGCTTACGCCAGAATGCCGCTCAGGCCATGCAGGCTCATGTAAATCCCTACCACGATAATCAACGCAGCGGAGATCCACGGCGCTTTGCGGGAAAGTTCGCTAAATCCGGGCCAGCGTTTTGTCGCGTGCTTGAGGCTTAAGGCGGCAATCGCGCCGGAAGCGACCAGCGTTAACGCCAGACCGATGCTGAAGCTGAATACCAGCGTCGCGCCGAGCGCAAAATGCTTCAGCTGCAGGCAGATCAGCAGAACGGTGATGGACGCCGGGCAGGGGATAAGCCCGCCGGTCAGGCCAAACATCGCGATCTGTCCTGTCGTCACGTTTTGTCCGTTAAAACGCCGGTTGATATCCTGCGCGTGCGCGCGCTGGTGGGCGTCCTGCCACTCCTCTTCAACCAGTGGGTGTGCATGGTGATGATCATGATGGTGGTCATGATCGTGATGATGATGATGATCGTGCGGCTGGCCCTCTTTCCAGGTTCGCCAAGCCATCCACAGGCCGATTGCAACGATCAACACCCCGGAGATCAGCTGGAACCAGGGTTCGGACGTATGTACGTCCCAGCCGCGGCCAAACCATAGTCCTGCCATGGCAATGATCCAGACTACCGCCGTATGGGAAAGCGTAGCCGCCAGACCGAGCAATACCGCCTGCTTCAGCGTGCCGCGGATAGCCACGATAAAGGCAGCCATCATTGTTTTTGAGTGGCCCGGCTCCAGGCCATGCAGCGCACCGAGCAGGATAGCGCTGGGAACAAACAGCCAGGCATTACCCTGCTGCAGGAGTGAAGCAAAATCGTTCATTGAAATTTCCAGTATGGAAAGCGTGCGCAAATAGTACTCCCCCCCAGTAGGTTAATACTACCCCCCAGTAGAAAAATACTCAGGGGGAGTAGAGCGTGATATGCTTTAAAAGCCAAAACTGAGGGAGACAGAGATGTCACATACCGTTCGCGATAAGAAGATGTTATTGACTCGCCTGAAGAAAATTCAGGGGCAGAGCACCGCGCTGGAGAAGATGCTCAACAGCGATCACGAATGTGCCGAGGTGTTGCAGCAGCTGGCGGCGATCCGTGGCGCGGTCAATGGCATGATGATGCAGGTGATTGAAGGGCATCTTACCGATCATGTCGTGAAAGAGCCCGAAGAGGCGCAGCGTGAAGCCGATCTTGGCGTCGTGCTGCAGGTGATCAAATCCTATCTTAAGTAGAGCGCGTGGCGAGGTTGTTCTCTGCCCAAAGGATAAATTCCGTCCTGGGCAGCGCCTTACTGTAGAACCACCCCTGCCCATACTGCACGCCATGGCGGTGCAGCCAGGTAAGCTGCCCTTCGGTCTCCACGCCTTCCGCCACCATTGCCAGCTGCAGCGACTTCGCCATTTCGATAATGTGCGGCGTTACGTTTTTGTACTCCAGTGCATCCACGAACGATTTGTCAATTTTTAGCGTGTCGACATCGAGATGCTGCAGATAGCTGAGGCTGGAATAGCCCGTGCCAAAATCATCAATGTAGACAGGGTGGCCCGAACGGCGAAACGCGGCGATAGCCGGCGCGCTGATTTTGGGGTCGGCAAAGCCACGCTCGGTTAACTCAAGGGCGATTTGTCGGGGATGAATCTGCCACTTATTCAGGAGTTGACTCAGTAAAGGCGGCAGATTACCGGAGGTCAAATCGGCCGGGGCGAGGTTGATGGAGATATGCTGATCGGGGTGGAGCTGCAGCCAGTGGCCCATATCTTCAAACACTTTTTCCATAACTAACTGCGTCAGCTGCGAGATGAGGCCGGTTTGCTCGGCAAGCGGCACAAATATATCAGGCGAGAGACTGCTTCCGTCTGGCTGGGGCCAGCGCGCAAGCGCTTCCGCACCCACGATTTTTCCACTGCACAGCGCCACGATGGGCTGATAGTGAACCACAAAATCGCGGCTGTTAATGGCGTCCAGCAGGCGATTGCGCGGCGACTGGATACGTCGCAGGATCCGCAGGACAAACAGTGCCGCCAGCAGGCTTATCAGGACGCCAAACGGCAGCCAGAAAAGCAGCTGTCGGTGCCAGCTTTCAGCCAGGGGGGTGAGCGCCGCCCACGTGACGACAGTAAATCCAAGCTCAGGTACCGGCTTCATCACGTACATGGAGCCCTTGTACTGAACGCTGGAGACGCCTCGATCGTTGATCCGATCGCGGATATGCGGATCAAGCGTGTTACTGCTGGCGAAAATAAGATGCGTTGCGCTTCCCACCAGAGCGGCATCAATGGCAATCGCCCCGAAAGGGATCACATCCACAAGCGAGGCAGGATCGACCAGAACAAGGTAATGGCCCTTCCCGAGCACGGCCATATAGCGGTGAAAACCAAGATCGTTCTGTGCGGTAAGCCACGCGCTGTAGCCATCTTCGGTGATACGCATGGGAGGAGGATAAGCGGCGGATTTACTCGCCTGCTCAAGCGAAGAGCAGAGGGGTTTAAGGTTGTCGATATAGATCACCTCCTGGATATAGCGCCACGAGAACGCGACCCGACGTATTTCCCTCAAATGCAGCGGACTACAGGGAACGCCCTTAAATCCCTGCAGGTGATTTAACGCTTCTTTAGCCTGATCCACGACCCTGTCGGTGCGCATCAGCACCCGGGAAGCATAGCTATCCAGCGCATCAACAAATTTCTCTTCCGCCTGGCGATGGGCAAGCCAGATGCTGAGGCAAATGGGAACCAGCACGGAAAAGATAAGTACGCCAGTCACCAGACTGACCAGATGTCGGGTTTTCATGCTGTCGTTTCCTTTCTCATATGCCCGAATCCGGACGCTGAGTTTCCTGCCTGAAGAGAAAAATTTTACCGCGAAATGAAATAGTTATAGCACGTGGGGGCAGGGCTTTCATGTTATCTAAAGCAAATTAGAAAATATCCTCAGGAGAGAGAGGGTTGTTTTTTCAACCTTGCCTGGATATTATTTTGTTATGTTATAACAAAACACAAAGGGTTTATGATGAAACCAAACATCCATCCAGCGTATCGCACCGTGGTATTCCACGACACCAGTGCCAATGAATACTTTAAAGTGGGTTCAACCATTAAAACCGACCGCGAAATTGAGCTCGACGGTGAAACGTATCCGTACATCACTATCGAGGTTTCTTCAAAATCGCATCCGTTTTATACCGGTAAGCAAAAAACGTTTTCCACGGATGGCAGCGCAGCGCGCTTCCGCAAGCGTTTTGGCGGTTTTCTTAATGCGAAGCGGGGCTAACCATGCAGGTGCTTAACTCATTGCGCAGCGCAAAACAGCGTCACCCGGATTGCCAGATAGTCAAACGCAAGGGACGCTTATACGTGATTTGCAAATCCAATCCGCGCTTTAAGGCGGTGCAGGGACGTAAAAAAAGACGCTAGACGCGCGTTTCTCGCCAGCTTTCCAGGGATCTTTTCTGTTTGCCATCGGCAGTAAAATTGTCGGTGGCAAGCCAGCCTTCAAAGGCGCTCGCCAGCGCCGGCCACTCTTTGTCGAGAATCGAAAACCAGTCGGTATCCCGGTTACGGCCTTTTATGACCAGCGCCTGGCGAAAACGGCCTTCAAACTGAAAGCCCAGACGCAGTGCCGCTTTGCGTGATGGTTCGTTCAGGCTGTTGCACTTCCATTCATATCGCCGGTAGCCCAGGGTATCGAACGCGTACCGCATCAGCAGATATTGCGCTTCTGTTGACATGGGCGTGCGGCTTAACAGCACGGAGAAGTGAACGTGTCCCACTTCCACAACGCCGTTTTTAGGATCGATCCGCATCAGGGCCAGCGTCCCGACCGGAGCCTGGGTCTGATTATCTATAACGGTAAAGTGTATCGGGTCAGATAACTCACACACGCTTGCCACCCATTTGGCAAACTCAGCGGCCGTGGCATCGGGTTCACGCAGTAGCCACGTCCAGCTCCGGGTGTCTCCGGCCAGAGCATAGGCGGAGAACAGCGCCCCGGCATGCTCCACGCGCAGCGGTTCAAGCCGACAATAATGCCCCTGCAGTACCACCCGGGACGGATGAGGGCGAGGCTGCCAGTCGGTAAGGGCTTCGCCCACAGGTTGTCCAAACTCATTGAATGTCTTCATCTTTATTTCCGTGACGTTGAGAAGAGTTCCAGATTAGAAAATTACTGGTTCCTTAAAAAGAACCACTCGGCTATGTTTTGGTGGTACCACAAGGAGATGAGATGAACATACCGGGCGATGAACTTTATACCTTGCTCCATGCTGCGCTTAAAACGCGTGGGGAAGAGACGCTCCAGCGCGCGCTCTATCTCGCTTTGCGGGAGGCCATACTGGGCGGAAGGCTTCGGTCCGGCAGCCAGCTGTCCGGCTCGCGAACGCTGGCGCAGCAGCTTTCCGTTTCACGGAACACCGTCAATGCGGCGCTGGACCAGCTCACGCTCGAAGGCTATTTGCTGCGTAACCGTCAGGGGACGCGGGTGGCGCAATTCGCCCATCGTGCCAGCCCGCGGGTTCTGACCGATCCTGAGGTCAGGCTGGCAAAACGTGTCGTCCAGCTGCCTGCGCCTGTGCCGCGCGACACCCCGGTGATGGCCTTTACGCCGGGAACGCCCGCCATCAACTATTTCCCCTTGCCGCTGTGGCGGCGATTGTACGATCGCGTCCTGCGGGAGGAGGGGAGCGCTCTGCTGGGCTATGGCGACCCGGCCGGTGAGCCGTCGCTGCGGGCAGCCATCGCCCGTCACCTTGCGCTTTCTCGCGGCATTGACTGCGACGCCAGCCAGATTGTGATAACCGAAGGGGCGCTGGAGGGCGTCAATCTGTGCACGATGCTGTTAAGCGAGCCGGGGGATGTCGCCTGGGTGGAAAATCCCGGCTACAGCGGGGCCAAAAGCGCCTTCGTCAAAACCGGCCTTGCGATGACCGGCATACCGGTGGATGACGAGGGAATGTGCTGGGAAGGGCTGCATGCGCCTTCACCTGCGCTCATTTTCACTTCGCCGTCGCATCAGTTTCCTTACGGGAGCGTGCTCAGCGCGCGGCGGCGTCTGGCGCTGCTGGAACTGGCCCGCCAGCACAAGGCGTGGATCATTGAGGACGATTATGACAGCGAGTTCCGCTATGTCGGCGAGCCCGTACCGGCGATGCTGGGCATGGTCAACAACGCGCCCGTTGTGTATCTGGGGACGTTCAGTAAAACGCTGTTTCCGTCGCTCCGAATGGGGTTCATGGTGTTACCGCCAGCGCTGGCGAAAGCGGCGCGTCCGGCCATCGGCTCGCTGCTGCGCGGCGGGCATCGCGCAGAACAGCGCACCCTGGCGCTGTTTATCGAGGAGGGGCACTATGCCCGTCATCTTGCCGCCATGCGTCGCCTGTATCGTAAGCGTTACCGCCAGCTGCGGGAGGTGCTGAGCGCAGAGCTTTATACTCCGCACCGTGTTCTTGCCGGTGAAGGGGGAATGCACCTGACATTGGCGATTGACGGTATCGACGACCAGCGGCTGGTGGACAAAGCGAGGGCATTTCAGCTGGCACCCGCTGCGCTGAGCGGCTATTACCTGGAGACGAAGCAGGGGCAAACCGGCCTGGTTTTAGGTTACGGCAACACCTCTGCTTCGCAGTTTGCGCCGGGTATCCGACGCCTGCAGGCGTTAATTACGCAGCAGCAGGGCGGGAAAGGGTAAAAACATCATAAAAAGAGAGCTGGCCTTTCGTTGCGATCATTTTCTGCAGCTTCTCTTTGTGCACGGTTTCGACAGCCGGAGAGTGCAGGATGCTGTCGATAAGCTCATTTGGCACAAAACGCGTGTTGTACCATTCGCCGTTGTAGCAGACCCGGAAATCGAGGACGTCGATATCTTCGTAACGGTAGCGGGGATTCACGTCGAAAAAGAAAAAGGCGTTAAACACGACAAACAGCACCACCAGCAGCCAGACGGAGTCCACCAGCGTTTCGGACTTCAGCATGACAATCAGCGTCGCCAGCCAGGCGGCATACATGGCAACAAACAGCCCGGGATGTTTGCGGATAAAGCTAATGCTAAAGCGCGGGCGATTGTCTCGCTTTTCGCGGTGGTTAAGATCGTCGATTGTAGCGGTAAGCAGGCGCTGTATCTCGGTCATTTTTGGCCTTTTGAGAGTTGACAATACAGGGTATCTGCCAATTTTAGGGGAGCCATCCGGCTGAAAAAAGTAACAGTCGGGCGCTAAAAGACCATAACAGTTGGCTCCCCGGATCGTTACAGCGTTTTGATGATTTTCGCCGGGTTGCCGCCCACGACGACGTTAGCCGGCACGTCTTTCGTCACGACGGCACCGGAAGCCACAACCACATTATCCCCGATGGTGACGCCTGGGTTAATGACCGCACGTCCACCAATCCAGACATTATTGCCAATGGTGACGGGCTTACCAAACTCCACTCCGCTGTTACGTTCTTGCGCATCCAGCGGATGGGTGGCCGTATAAATATGAACGCCCGGCGCGAGCATGCAGTTGTCGCCAATATGTACAGGGCAGACATCCAGCATTACGCAATCGAAGTTGGCGTAAAAGTCTTTGCCCAGATAAATGTTATATCCATAGTCACAGCGGAAGCTCGGCTCAATATACGCCCCTTCGCTTTGTCCCAGCAGTTCCGCCAGAATGTTCTGGCGTTCTGTTTTTTCGTCAGGCGCGGTGTGGTTATAGCGGTGAAGCAGATGGCGCGCCCGAAGCCGGTCGGCGCGTAACGTCTCATCACCAGGGCGGTAATGTTCACCTGAAATCATCTTCTGTTTTTCTATGCTCATCGGAAACCTCTCTGGATGTTATTCCTGAAGGGTAATCGCAACAGGCGTTAAGGGGAACGTTCCCGGAAGGCCGATGTGACCACAGTCACAACATTGTTGCTGATGAGCGCGTTTAACACGGAGACCTGGCTTTCGCGCAGGGAGCATAACGGGACAGGTGAATACAGCTTATAACGTGGCGTAGAAACTCTACAGACACACTTCAAAGATTAACGGACAAATTTCCATACAGAAGTAGGGATTTTGTCATACAGCTTATTCATCGTTAGCTCTGCAAGGCGATGGTCAGCGGCTGAATAAAATACCGCCAGTTCATTATCAGAAAGCTCGTATTTATTCTTTTCAATGACGCGTTCAAGGGTGTCAATTGATTGACAACGTCGTAAGCGCATCAAATAATCGATTTTTGTGAGTGGTTTATCAGACATAAATTCACCTTAGTAATTGTAATAATTTTAACAGGAAAGACTAACCGGGTTAGCTCTGCTCACGTTGACGAAACAGCGGAATAGCCGGTTTCCCGATTTACGCCATTTTTGCAAATCCTGAGTGTTAATGCCGTAACTGCTGAACAACATAAAGGTGTCGTCCAGGTATTCATCAATTTGCTCAATGAGCTTATTATCTTCATTGTACTTAATTTTATAATTAAGTGCGAAGGTAGCGATATGCTCTATCAGCTCATTCAATTGTAAATTGATGGCAGACGTTGGGTCATTTACCCAGCCATGGTTGCTTTCATCAAGATTGGCAAGGCAGTCATGGTACAAGGATTCGCAGAGAAATTTCAACTGCGCGATATCATGCCTTTTTGGCGAGTACTCGTCCATAGCGCATCCCCTTCTGAGTGATTTCTTACTCACCGAACATCATTGTCGGGATGGATACATCTGACTTAGCTACATGAGCGCTGTGTTCCTGATAACCTAACTATAAGCCACTCCTTCCTGGATTTCACCGCGCTATTACGAAAAATTACAAATAAAACCGCAGGCTGCGAGCGTCTACGCAAATGTTCATCCGAAACTGAACTTTTTTATCAGGATTAACGATAGTTTTTTCGCTTCCTTACATTTCATTGGCTTAGCTTACAGCCATAAGAAAAGTTCACATCCGGAGTTCCGTTTGTCTTAACTTTTAATTAGGAATATTCCTAACAACTTAAGCAGGGAAATAGATTTAAAAAAATCCTGAGTTCACCTATTAAGTTATCAGTTAAATATGATATGTCTGTTTAAGATGACAGAAAATAAATAGGACCTCAATAAGCTTATTTTATGATTTTTTCTGAAAATGAAAAAGGCCGCAAATGCGGCCTTTTTATTATATGAAACCGGTATCAGTGAGGTTCTACCGAATGACTGTGCTCAACATCTTCATTCTTCCGGCTGAAGCGGCGGCGCACCACCACGAAGAACACCGGGACGAAGAAGATAGCCAGTACGGTCGCGGTGATCATACCGCCCATTACACCTGTACCGACCGCGTTCTGCGCACCGGAGCCTGCACCGGAGCTAATAACCAGCGGCATTACGCCGAGGATGAACGCCAGAGAGGTCATCAGGATTGGACGCAGACGCATACGCACCGCTTCCAGCGTCGCCTCAATAAGGCCTTTACCCTCTTTCTCCATCAGATCTTTGGCGAATTCAACGATAAGTATCGCGTTCTTCGCCGACAAGCCAATGGTTGTCAGCAGGCCTACCTGGAAGTACACGTCGTTGGTCAATCCACGGAACGTTGCCGCAAGCAGCGCACCAATAACCCCGAGTGGAACCACCAGCATAACGGAGAACGGAATTGACCAGCTCTCGTACAGCGCCGCCAGACACAGGAAGACCACAATCAGTGAAATGGCGTACAGGGCAGGGGCCTGGTTACCGGACAGACGTTCCTGATAGGACATACCGGTCCAGTCATAGCCGATACCCGCAGGCAGTTTGCTGGCCAGCTCTTCCATCAGGTTCATGGCTTCACCGGTGCTTCGGCCCGGTGCGGCCTGACCCAGGATTTCCATCGACGGCAGACCGTTGTAACGTTCCAGACGCGGAGAGCCGTATTCCCAGTGTGACGTTGAGAAGGATGAGAACGGCACCATCTGACCGTTGCTGCCGCGAACGTACCAGTTGTTAATATCGTTCGGCAACATACGGTACTGCGCTTCGGACATGACGTACACTTTCTTCACGCGACCACGGTCGATGAAGTCGTTGACGTAGCTACCGCCCCAGGCCGCACCCAGCGTGGTATTGATGTCGCTGATGGACACGCCCAGCGCCTGCGCTTTTTCCTGATCGATGTTGATCTTATACTGCGGCGTATCTTCCAGTCCGTTTGGACGTACGCCGACCAGCAGGTCAGGGTGTTTAGCCACTTCGCCGAACAGCTGGTTACGCGCCTGCGTCAGTTTCTCGTGACCCAGACCGCCCTGGTCGATCAGCTGGAAGTCGAAGCCGGTCGCCGTACCCAGTTCAACAATCGCTGGCAGGTTAAAGGCGAAGACCATCGCATCTTTAATCTGCGAGAAGGTGCCCATGGCACGGCCCGTGATCGCTTCAACTTTATTCTCATCGCCCGGACGATCCGCCCAGTCTTTCAGAGAAACGAAGGCGATACCGGTGTTCTGACCACGACCCGCAAAGCCAAAGCCGTTAACCGCAAACACGGATTCAACGTTCGCTTTCTCTTTGGTGAGATAGTAGTCCGTCACTTCGTCCAGCACCTTCTGGGTTCGCTCTTGCGACGCCCCTGCCGGAAGCTGTGCCATCGTCAGGAACACGCCCTGGTCTTCATCTGGCAGGAACGAGCTTGGCAGACGAACGAACAGGAACGCCATCCCCACTACGATGATGATATAGAGCAGCAGATAACGACCGGTGCTGCGCAGGATATTGCCCACGCTGTCGGTGTAGTGGTGTGTGCTCTTATCAAACATGCGGTTAAACCAGCCGAAGAACCCTTTATGCTCGCCGTGACCACCTTTCTGAACCGGCTTCAGCATGGTGGCACACAGCGCTGGCGTCAGGATTAACGCTACCAGTACCGACAGCGCCATCGCGGAGACGATGGTAATGGAGAACTGGCGGTAAATCGCACCCGTAGAGCCTCCGAAGAAGGCCATCGGGATAAATACCGCGGACAGCACCATCGCAATACCGACCAGTGCGCCCTGGATCTGGCCCATGGATTTACGGGTGGCTTCCTTCGGCGGCAGACCTTCTTCCGCCATCACGCGCTCGACGTTCTCTACTACTACGATGGCGTCATCCACCAGCAGGCCGATGGCGAGCACCATCCCGAACATCGTCAGGGTGTTTATCGAGAACCCAAAGGCTGCAAGGATGGCAAAGGTCCCCAGCAGAACGACCGGCACGGCGATGGTTGGGATCAGCGTCGCGCGGAAGTTTTGCAGGAACAGATACATCACCAGGAACACCAGGATGATCGCTTCTACCAGCGTTTTAACCACTTCGTGAATCGAAATTTTAACGAACGGCGTAGTGTCGTACGGATAAACGATTTTCAGACCTGACGGGAAGAACGGTTCCATCTTCTTCAGTTCCGCACGGATCGCCGTCGCGGTGTCCAGGGCGTTCGCGCCTGTCGCCAGTTTGATACCCAGACCGGACGCCGGTTTACCGTTAAACTTCGCGATGATGTCGTAGTTCTCACCACCCAGCTCAACCCTGGCCACGTCGCGCAGACGAACCTGCGAACCGTCCTGGTTCACCTTCAGCAGAATTTTGCTGAACTCATCGGCGGAGGTCAGACGGGTTTGCGCGATAATGGACGCGTTAAGCTGCTGGCCTTTCACCGGCGGCGTACCGCCTAGCTGACCGGCTGCCACCTGGGCGTTCTGGGCTTTAATCGCGTTAATCACGTCAACCGGCGTCAGCTGGAAGTTGTTCAGTTTGTTCGGATCCATCCAGATACGCATCGCGTACTGGGAACCGAACAGCTGAACGTCACCCACACCGGACGTACGGCTGATGGCGTCCTTCATGTTGGCGCCCACGTAGTCGGAAATATCCTCCTGCGTCATGGTGCCGTTGGTGTTAATAACGCCGACAACCATCAGGAAGCTGCTGGACGATTTCTCGACGCTCACACCCTGCTGTTGCACTTCCTGCGGCAGAAGAGGCATTGCCAGCTGCAGTTTGTTCTGCACCTGAACCTGCGCAATGTCCGCATCCGTACCGGATTCAAAGGTCAGGGTGATCTGAACCGTACCGGTGGAGTCACTGTTTGAGGACATGTACATCAGGTTATCGATACCGTTCATGTTCTGTTCGATAACCTGAGTCACGGTATCCTGCACCGTTTTCGCATCAGCCCCCGGGTAGGTTGCGGAGATCGTTACCGCCGGTGGCGCAATCGTTGGATATTGCGCCACAGGCAGCTTCAGGATCGCAAGTCCCCCGGCCAGCATGATGATAATGGCGATCACCCACGCAAATATGGGGCGATCGATAAAGAAATTAGGCATGTCTTAACGGCTCCTGTTTAAGTTAAGACTTGGTTTGTTCTGACTGGCCAGCGGCCGAAGCTTGTTGTTTATCGTCAGATGTCACTTCCTGTGCTTTTACCTGCGCGCCAGGACGTACTTTTTGCAAACCAGTAACAATCACGCGATCGCCATCTTTCAGACCTTCCGTCACCAGCCATTTATCGCCAATCGCCTGCGTGGCGGTGATATTGCGCGTTTCGACTTTGTTATCTGCCCCAACAACCAGTGCGCTCGCATCGCCGCGTGGCGTACGGGTCACACCCTGCTGTGGAACAAGAAGTGCGGTTGGATTCGTTCCTTCTTCCAGACGCGCGCGAACGAACATACCTGGCAGCAGATTTTTGTCAGGGTTCGGGAAAATCGCACGTAAGGTGATGGAACCGGTGGTCTGGTCGACCGTCACATCAGAGAATTCCAGAGTACCTTCCTGCGGGAACTTGATACCGTCGTTGGTAACCAGCTCCACTTTGGCTTTGCCGTTTTCCTGTTTCAGGGTGCCGTTAGCCAGCTCCTGTTTCAGGCGCAGGAAATCGTTGCTGGACTGCGTCACGTCAACGTAGATCGGATCAAGCTGCTGCACGGTAGCCAGCGCAGTGGTCTGCCCGTTCTGCACCAGCGCCCCTTCCGTCACGGAAGATTTACCAATACGACCGCTGATAGGGGAGGTCACTTTGGTATAGGCCAGGTTAATGCGTGCAGTTTCGACAGCCGCTTTGGCTGCTACCACGGCCGCGTTAGCCTGCTGGGCATCTGCCAGCGCGGTATCGTAATCCTGTTGACTGATGTACTTCGTGCCGAGCAGTTTCTGATAGCGGTTCAGCGTCAGCTGAGCGATTTTCGCCGCCGCTTGTGCTTTAGCCAGGTCACCTTTCGCGCTTTCATAAGAAGCCTGATAGGTCGCGGGATCAATCTGATACAGGGACTCACCGGCCTTCACATCGCCGCCTTCGGTAAAGTTACGTTTCAGGATAATGCCGCTAACCTGAGGACGCACTTCCGCAATGCGGTAAGCGTTTGTACGGCCTGGTAATTCTGTGGTGATCTGCAGAGGTTCAGATTTGAGTGTCACAACGCCGACTTCTGGCGCCTGCTGAGCTCCTTGTTGAGCCGGTTTGTCGTCACATCCTGTAAGCGCTAAGCTGCCTGAGAGCATCAGAACGACCGCCAGAGGCGTTAACCCTCTGTTTTTGTTCATATGTAAACCTCGAGTGTCCGATTTCAAATTGATCAAGGGTCCTGAGTCTAAAAACCCATTGCTGCGTTTATATTATCGTCATGCTATGGTACATACATTCACAAATGTATGTAAATCTGACTCCTGTAAATTCACCCACCTATGGCACGAAAAACTAAACAACAAGCGCTGGAAACCCGACAACACATTCTGGATGTGGCAATACGTTTGTTCTCTCAGCAGGGTGTTTCTTCTACCTCGCTGGCGCAAATTGCTCAGGCTGCCGGTGTGACGCGGGGAGCGATTTACTGGCATTTTAAAGACAAGTCAGATCTGTTCAGTGAAATCTGGGAGCTTTCAGAGTCCAGCATTAGCGATCTCGAGAGTGAGTATCGGGCAAAATTCCCTGACGATCCACTCTCAGTATTAAGAGAAATATTAGTATATATCCTTGAAGCAACGGTAGTTGAAGAGCGTCGCAGATTAATGATGGAAATTATCTTTCATAAATGTGAGTTCGTGGGCGAAATGGCGGTGGTGCAACAGGCGCAGCGCAGCCTCAGTCTGGAGAGCTACGATCGTATCGAACAGAACCTGAACCTGTGTATGCAGGCAAAGCTGTTACCGGCCAATTTACTCACCCGCCGGGCGGCCATCCTGATGCGCAGCTACATTTCAGGTCTTATGGAAAACTGGCTGTTTGCGCCGCAATCCTTTGACCTCAAAGAGGAAGCCCGCAGCTACGTGGCGATTTTACTGGAAATGCTACAGCTCTGCCCGACGCTGCGCAGCGACGCGCCTTCGCTCACGGCCTGAGCCCTTCCAGGATTTATCTCAGAGGCTTGCGTTCTCGCTATTCTGCTTCCGACGAGCGTGATATTCTTCACGCCGGACTATTTTCGGTCATCTGCTGACATCATTCACAACTATGCTGCCCATCAATCGCTCGCAACATCCTGTATTTGCATTGCTCTTTGCTATGCTGTTTTTCTTCTCCACCGCGCCGCTTACCTGGGCCCGCGCAGACAACAGCACTGATATTCCCTCGCGCAGTGAAATTCAGTCGCAGCTCGACACCCTGAACAAACAAAAAGAGCTCTCTCCTCAGGAGAAACTCACCCAGCAGGATCTGACGGAAACGCTGGAAAACATCGATAAGATTGAGCGCGTTAAAGCTGAAACCACCCAGCTTCGTCAGAAGGTGGCGCAGGCTCCGGAGAACATGCGTAAGGCCACGGAAGCGCTGAGCGCGCTGAGCGACGTCGATAACGACGATGAAACGCGCAAAACGCTCTCCACGCTCTCCTTACGCCAGCTGGAATCGCGCGTCGCGCAATTGCTTGACGATCTGCAAACCGCACAGTCTGACCTCGCGACCTACAACAGTCAGCTCGTCTCCCTGCAAACCCAGCCCGAGCGCGTGCAAAACGCGATGTACGCCGCGTCTCAGCAGCTGCAGCAGATCCGCAACCGCCTGAACGGCACGACGGTAGGGGAGGGCACACTGCGCCCGACCCAGCAAACCCTGCTGCTGGTTCAGCAGTCGCTGCTCAATGCGCAAATCGAACAGCAGCGTAAAAGCCTGGAAGGGAATACGGTGCTGCAGGACACGCTCCAGAAACAGCGTGATTACGTGACGGCGAATATTAATCGTCTGGAGCATCAGCTTCAGCTGTTGCAGGAGGCGGTAAACAGCAAACGCCTGACCCTGACGGAAAAAACCGCTCAGGAAGCCGTCTCGCCGGACGAAACTGCCCGCATTCAGGCCAACCCGCTGGTGAAACAGGAGCTTGAGGCTAACCACCAGCTCAGCCAGCGCCTGATACTGGCGACGGAAAGCGGCAACTCGCTGGTTCAGCAAAATATCAAAGTGAAGAACTGGCTGGATCGCGCGCTGCAGGCGGAGCGCAACATCAAAGAGCAGATCGCGGTCTTGAAGGGCAGCCTCCTGCTGTCGCGTATTCTCTACCAGCAGCAGCAGACGCTGCCGTCTGCCGACGAGCTGGAGGACATGACCAACCGCATTGCGGATTTACGTCTGGAACAGTTTGACGTCAACCAGCAGCGCGATGCCCTTTTCCAGAGTGATGCTTTCGTCGCCAAAATCGAAGAGGGGCACTCCAGTGACGTAAATCCGGAAGTGCATGACGCGCTGCTCCAGGTGGTGGATATGCGCCGTGAACTGCTGGACCAGCTCAATAAACAGCTGGGCAACCAGCTGATGATGGCAATTAACCTGCAGATCAACCAGCAGCAGCTGGTCAGCGTGTCAAAAAGCCTGCAGGAGATTTTGACGCAGCAGATTTTCTGGGTGAACAGCAACAAGCCGATGGACTGGGACTGGATTAAGTCCTTCCCGGAGACCCTGAAAACGCAGATTAAGAGCATGAAAATCACCGTGAACTGGGAGAAAGCCTGGCCTGCGGTAATGATTGCTTTCCTGGCGGGCTTACCGCTGCTGCTGATTGCCGGTCTGATCCGCTGGCGTTTGAAATGGCTGAAACAGTACCAGGCGAAGCTGGCCTCGGAAGTGGGGCAACTGCGTAACGACAGCCAGCTCCATACGCCAAAAGCGATTCTGATCGATCTCATTCGCGCGCTGCCGGTGTGCCTGATTATTCTGGCCGTGGGCCTGATCCTGCTCACGATGCAGCTTAACGTCAGCGATCTGCTCTGGGCGTTCAGTAAAAAACTGGCGCTGTTCTGGCTGGTATTTGGCGTGTGCTGGAAGGTGCTCGAAAAAGACGGCGTGGCGGTGCGTCACTTCAACATGCCTGCGCAGCTGACCAGCCACTGGCGTCGCCAGATTGTGCGCGTCAGCCTGGCGCTCCTGCCGCTGCACTTCTGGTCGGTAGTCTCCGAGCTTTCCCCGCTGCATCTGATGGATGATGTGCTGGGTCAACTGGTCATTCTGCTCAACCTGCTGCTGATTGCGATCCTGATGTGGCCGATGTGCCGCGACAGCTGGCGTGATAAAGAGTCCCACAATATCCGTCTGGCCACCGTGACGGTGCTGGCGATCATTCCGCTGGCGCTGATGGTGCTTACGGCAACGGGCTACTTCTACACCACGCTGCGCCTGTCCGGGCGCTGGATCGAGACGGTCTATCTGGTGATCGTCTGGAACCTGCTCTATCAGACCGTGCTGCGCGGCTTAAGCGTCGCGGCCCGCCGCATTGCTTACCGTCGTGCCATTGCGCGTCGTCAGCATCAGGTGAAAGAGGGGGCTGAAGGCGCGGAGCCGCAGGAAGAGCCGACCATCGCGCTGGAGCAGGTTAACCAGCAGACGCTGCGTATCACCATGCTGGTGATGATCGCGCTGTTCGCGGTGATGTTCTGGGCGATCTGGTCTGATTTAATTACCGTCTTCGCCTATCTCGACAGTATTACCCTCTGGCAGTACAACGGTACCGAAGCCGGCGCGGCGGTGATGAAAAGCGTCACCATGGGCAGCCTGCTGTTTGCGCTGGTGTCGTCGGTGGTGGCCTGGGCGCTGATTCGTAACCTGCCGGGTCTGCTGGAAGTGCTGGTGCTCTCAAGGCTGAACCTGCGCCAGGGGGCGTCTTACGCCATCACCACCATCCTGAATTACGTCATCATCATCGTCGGGGCGATGACGGTATTCGGCTCGCTGGGCGTCTCGTGGGATAAACTGCAGTGGCTGGCGGCGGCCCTCTCGGTCGGTCTTGGTTTTGGCCTGCAGGAGATCTTCGGTAACTTTGTCTCCGGCCTGATTATCCTCTTCGAACGTCCGGTGCGTATCGGCGATACCGTTACCATCGGTACGTTCTCCGGGACCGTCAGCAAGATCCGAATTCGTGCGACCACCATCACTGACTTCGATCGTAAAGAGGTGATCATCCCGAACAAAGCGTTCGTGACCGAGCGTCTGATCAACTGGTCGCTCTCGGATACCACCACGCGCGTGGTGATTCGCCTCGGCGTGGCCTACGGTTCCGATCTGGATAAAGTGAAAGAGGTATTGCTTAAAGCCGCTAAATCGCATCCAAAAGTCATGCACGATCCTGCGCCAGATGTCTTCTTCACCACCTTCGGGCCAAGCACGCTGGATCACGAGCTGCGTTTATACGTGCGTGAACTGCGCGATCGCAGCTACACCGTTGATGAACTGAACCGCGCGATCGACCGCCTGTGCCGTGAAAACAACATTAACATCGCCTTCAACCAGCTTGAGGTTCACCTGCATAATGAGAAAGGTGATGAGCATACGGAAGTGAAGCGCGACATTAAGGGCGACGACCCGACTCCGGCTTAATCTATTTACCCTCTCCCACAGGGAGAGGGTTAGGGTGAGGGGGAAGTTTCCCCTCAAAATCCCGCCGCACAATCTCCAGCGCTTTAAGCACCGTCTCGGCCGGGATCTCATGATTCTCCAGCAGCATAATTAAATCGACGGCCAGCTTGACCTCGTCGGGTGCATTTTCCAGTGACATAGATGTGGCTCCAGTTAACGGGTCAGGCGTGCAATCACGCGTTCAATCTCATCCAGCGCCTGACGGCAGCGGACGATGCGGCCTTCCAGCGCGCTAATCTCGCGCATCAATAGCTGCTGCTCTTCCAGCGTTTCGCTATTGTTCAGGCGGGCTTCGCGCTCGCGCTTCATCTCAAACAGACGCCGCTCAAACTCCTGATTCTCCAGCCGCTTGCGCTGCCATTTTCCCAGCCCAGGTGAGGCGCTGTCCCACGCCCGTAGCGGCCAGGCGGCGATTTCGCGGTGCAGGGCGGTGATCTGCTCGGTAAGATGCTCCGCAAGCCACACCACCTGTTCCTGCTGTTCACTCTCAACCGCGTGGCGAAGCTCATCGAGGTTGGTCTGCATCTCAGCAAGGTAATCCTGAATGACGGTGCTGCGGGTGCGGAAAAGCTGCCGGTCAAAGCGCGGTTTCAGCGTGGCGTGTCCCATCAGCGGCGTGGCCTGCGCCCGCAGAGCGATCAGCTGATTTTGCAGCTTCTCAAGAAGCAGTGCTGTTTTCAATGCGCTCTCCAGTGGTAAAGTAGCCGTTCAGTTTGATAACGATTCGCATTATGCAGCGTACTATTTTAATCATCATTGGCTGGCTCGCGGTAGTGCTGGGTACGCTAGGTGTGGTTTTGCCCTTGCTGCCGACCACCCCGTTTATCCTGCTGGCCGCCTGGTGCTTCGCCCGCTCGTCGCCGCGTTTTCACCACTGGCTGCTGTACCGCTCGTGGTTTGGCGGCTACCTGCGGCACTGGCAAAAACACCGGGCCATGCCGCCCGGGGCCAAGCCGCGCGCCATTGCCTTTATCCTGATCACCTTCGCCATTTCGTTATGGCTGGTGAACATGATGTGGGTGCGTATTCTGCTGCTGGCGATCCTGGCCTGCCTGCTGATCTTCATGTGGCGGATCCCCGTGGTTGATGAAAAGCAACAAAAGCACTGAAGCCTCATCATGGCGGTTGCAATTATGGCGCGCAGCCAGTAAATTCGACCGTTTTCGAGCACAGGTGCGCCTGGTCAAAGGTTAAACAACTGTTACTTTGACCGACTCGTCGCGCGCCGTGAGTAACACTGTTTCATTTAGGCACAAACCGATGACCGCAACTGCACAGCAGCTTGAATATCTGAAAAATAGCATCAAAAGTATCCAGGACTATCCAAAGCCTGGCATTCTTTTCCGTGATGTCACCAGCTTGCTGGAAGACCCGAAAGCGTACGCGCTCAGCATTGAACTGCTGGTCGAACGTTATAAAAACGCCGGGATCACCAAAGTAGTAGGTACCGAAGCCCGCGGCTTCCTGTTTGGCGCACCGGTTGCGCTGGAGATGGGCGTGGGTTTTGTGCCGGTGCGTAAGCCGCGCAAACTGCCGCGTGAAACCATCGCCGAGAGCTACGAGCTGGAGTACGGCACCGATCAGCTGGAGATCCACGTTGACGCGATCAAGCCCGGCGACAAAGTGCTGGTGGTGGACGATCTGCTGGCAACCGGCGGCACTATCGAAGCGACCGTCAAGCTGATCCGCCGTCTGGGTGGTGAAGTGACCGACGCGGCCTTCATCATCAACCTGTTCGATCTTGGCGGTGAACAGCGCCTGGAAAAACAGGGCATTACCAGCTACAGCCTGGTGCCTTTCCCGGGTCATTAATCCCGGTTTTCACAACCTCGCTCAATGGGTGAGGTTGTGATAGCATTCCCCTCCATAAATTCACCTTCCAGCGTTGCAGAGCCTGCCCATGAGTTATCAGGTGTTAGCCCGTAAATGGCGACCTCAAACCTTTGCTGACGTTGTCGGTCAGGAACATGTGCTGACGGCCCTGGCGAACGGCTTGTCGCTAGGTCGCATCCATCACGCCTATCTTTTTTCCGGCACCCGCGGCGTCGGTAAGACCTCTATTGCCCGTCTGCTGGCGAAAGGTCTCAACTGCGAAACCGGGATCACCGCCACCCCGTGCGGCGTATGTGACAACTGCCGCGAGATCGAGCAGGGGCGTTTTGTCGATCTGATCGAGATCGACGCCGCCTCGCGTACCAAGGTGGAAGACACCCGCGATCTGCTCGACAACGTGCAGTACGCCCCGGCGCGCGGCCGCTTCAAGGTCTACCTGATCGATGAAGTGCACATGCTGTCGCGCCACAGCTTTAACGCCCTGCTGAAAACGCTGGAAGAGCCGCCCGCGCACGTTAAATTCCTGCTGGCGACCACCGATCCGCAAAAGCTGCCGGTCACCATCCTGTCGCGCTGCCTGCAGTTCCACCTGAAGGCGCTGGACGTTGAGCAGATCCGCGCGCAGCTTGAGCATATCCTTGATGAAGAGAAGATCGTTCACGAGCCGCGCGCCCTGCAGCTGCTGGCCCGCGCGGCTGACGGCAGCCTGCGTGATGCGCTAAGCCTGACCGACCAGGCGATTGCCAGCGGTGACGGCAAGCTCTCGACCGAAGCGGTCAGCACCATGCTCGGCACGCTGGATGACGATCAGGCGCTGTCGCTCATCGAAGCGATGATTGCCGCCAACGGCGAGCGCGTGATGTCGCTGGTCAACGCGGCCGCTGCCCGCGGTATTGAGTGGGAAGCGCTGCTGGTCGAGATGCTCAGCCTGCTGCACCGCGTGGCGATGCTGCAGCTGTCTCCGTCGGCCATCGGTGCGGACATGGCCGCCATTGAACAGCGGATGCGTGAACTGGCCCGCACCGTGCCGCCTGCCGACGTGCAGCTGTATTACCAGACGCTGCTGATTGGCCGCAAAGAGTTACCGTTCGCGCCGGACCCCAGGATGGGCGTCGAAATGACGCTGCTGCGCGCGCTGGCGTTCCATCCGCGCATGCCGTTGCCGGAACCGGAAGCGCCGCGGCAGTCTTTTGCGCCGGTTGCTCCGACCGCGGTAATGTCACCGCAGCAGGTGCCACCGCAGCCGACGCCGCCGCCACAGCAAAACGTACCGCTGTCGGATGCCACCAGTTCGGTGCTTGCCGCACGCAGCCAGCTGCAGCGTGCGCAGGGAGTAACCAAACCAAAAAAGAGTGAACCGGCAGCGCCAGGAAGAGCGCGGCCGGTGAACAACGCCGCGCTTGAACGACTGGCCTCGGTAACGGAGCGCGTACAGGCGCGTCCGGCACCGTCCGCGCTCGAGCAGAAAGCCCCGGTGAAAGAAGAGGCTTACCGCTGGAAGGCGACCACCGTTGTTGAAACGGTCAAGGAAGTGGTCGCCACGCCGAAAGCGCTGAAAAAGGCGCTGGAGCATGAAAAAACGCCGGAGCTTTCCGCGAAGCTCGCCGAAGAGTCCATCGCGCGCGACGCCTGGGCCGCTGAGGTCAGCAAACTCCAGTTGCCGAAGCTGGTGGAGCAGGTCGCGCTAAACGCCTGGAAAGAGCAGGACGGCAATCAGGTGCGTCTGCACCTGCGTCCGGGCCAGCGGCACCTCAATTCCCCTGGCGCGCAAAAGGCGCTGGCCGAGGCGCTTGCTGCTTTACAGGGTTCACCGGTTGAATTGACTATCATTGAAGATGATAATCCGGCAGTGAAAACGCCGCTTGAGTGGCGCCAGGCCATTTATGAAGAGAAGCTCGCGCAGGCGCGCGAGGCAATTATTGCGGATAACAACATTCAGACCCTGCGCCGGTTCTTCGACGCCGATCTGGATGAAGAGAGTATTCGCCCCATTTGATCGTGAGTCTGACTTACGGTTGTAATCCTTAAACGTGAAAGAAGAGAGAAGCCTATGTTTGGTGGAAAAGGCGGTCTGGGTGGCCTGATGAAGCAGGCTCAGCAGATGCAGGAAAAAATGCAGAAGATGCAGGAAGAGATCGCTCAGCTGGAAGTCACGGGTGAATCCGGTGCCGGTCTGGTCAAGGTGACCATTAACGGTGCGCACAACTGCCGTCGCGTTGAAATCGACCCGAGCCTGCTCGAAGACGACAAAGAGATGCTGGAAGATCTGGTTGCAGCCGCGTTTAACGATGCCGCTCGCCGTATCGACGAAACCCAGAAAGAGAAAATGGCCTCTGTTTCCAGCGGTATGCAGCTGCCGCCGGGCTTTAAGATGCCATTCTGATGCAAACCAGTCCGCTGCTCACGCAGTTAATGGAAGCACTGCGCTGCCTGCCGGGCGTTGGCCCGAAGTCGGCGCAGCGCATGGCGTTTACGCTATTGCAGCGCGACCGCAGCGGCGGGATGCGCCTGGCGCAGGCTCTGACCCGCGCCATGTCAGAAATTGGTCACTGTGCGGATTGCCGGACCTTTACCGAGCAGGACGTGTGTAACATCTGTACGAACCCGCGTCGTCAGGAGAACGGCCAGATTTGCGTGGTGGAGAGTCCGGCGGACATCTACGCCATCGAACAAACCGGGCAGTTTTCCGGCCGCTATTTCGTGCTGATGGGGCATCTCTCCCCGCTGGACGGCATTGGCCCGGACGATATCGGTCTTGACCGCCTTGAACAGCGTCTTGAATCCGAAACGATCAAAGAGGTGATCCTCGCCACCAACCCCACGGTGGAAGGGGAGGCAACCGCCAACTACATCGCCGAGCTGTGCGCGCAGTACGGCGTTGACGCCAGCCGCATCGCCCACGGCGTGCCGGTCGGCGGCGAGCTGGAAATGGTCGACGGCACCACGCTGTCGCACTCTCTGGCCGGACGTCACAAGATTATTTTCTGACCAAACGGAGGCCGCGCGCGCGGCCTCCGCTTGAAAATTTCCCCCCGTATCCCCATCTCTCACTCAACGTTTTAAAACCCCATTAAATGGCATTGTTGAGGTCGACATAGATGAAAGGACAAGAAACCCGTGGTTTCCAGTCAGAAGTAAAACAGCTTCTGCACCTGATGATCCATTCCCTGTATTCCAACAAAGAAATTTTCCTGCGTGAGCTGATTTCCAACGCCTCCGATGCGGCGGACAAGCTGCGCTTCCGCGCGCTGTCTAACCCGGATCTGTACGAAGGCGACGGCGAGCTGCGCGTGCGCGTCTCTTTCAACAAAGAGTACCGCACCCTGACGATTGCCGATAACGGCATCGGGATGAACCGCGACGAGGTCATCGACCACCTCGGGACCATCGCGAAATCCGGCACCAAAGCGTTTCTGGAGTCCATGGGCTCTGACCAGGCGAAAGACAGCCAGCTGATTGGCCAGTTCGGCGTAGGCTTCTACTCGGCGTTCATCGTGGCGGACAAAGTCACCGTGCGCACCCGCGCGGCGGGCGACAGCGCCGAGAACGGCGTGCTGTGGGAATCCAAAGGGGAAGGCGAATACACCGTTGATGACATCACCAAAGCGGATCGCGGCACCGAAATCACCCTCCACCTGCGCGAAGGCGAAGATGATTTCCTGAACGACTGGCGCGTACGCTCCATCATCAGCAAATATTCCGACCACATCGCGCTGCCAGTAGAGATTGAAAAACAGGAAGAGAAAGACGGTGAAACCGTTGTTTCCTGGGAGAAAATCAACAAGGCGCAGGCGCTGTGGACGCGTAACAAGGCTGAAATCAAAGACGACGAGTACAACGAGTTTTATAAGCACATCGCTCACGACTTTACCGACCCGCTGACCTGGAGCCACAATCGCGTGGAAGGGAAGCAGGAGTACACCAGCCTGCTGTATATCCCGGCACAGGCACCGTGGGACATGTGGAACCGCGATCACAAGCACGGCCTGAAGCTGTACGTGCAGCGCGTCTTCATCATGGACGACGCCGAGCAGTTCATGCCGAACTACCTGCGCTTTGTTCGTGGCCTGATAGACTCCAACGATCTGCCGCTGAACGTCTCCCGTGAAATCCTCCAGGACAGCACCGTTACCCGTAATCTGCGTAACGCTCTGACCAAACGTGCGTTGCAGATGCTGGAAAAACTGGCGAAAGACGACGCGGAAAAATACCAGACCTTCTGGAAACAGTTCGGCCTGGTGCTGAAAGAAGGCCCGGCTGAAGACATGGCGAACGTTGAAACCATCGCCAAACTACTGCGCTTCGCCTCTACGCACACTGACTCCTCCGCCCAGACCGTGTCGCTGGAAGAGTACGTCTCCCGCATGAAGGAAGGGCAGGAGAAGATCTACTACATCACCGCCGACAGCTATGCGGCAGCGAAGAGCAGCCCGCACCTGGAGCTGCTGCGTAAGAAAGGTATCGAAGTGCTGCTGCTTTCTGACCGCATCGACGAGTGGATGATGAACTACCTGACCGAGTTCGACGGTAAGGCGTTCCAGTCCGTTGCCAAAGCCGACGAGTCCATCGACAAGCTGGCGGATGAAGTGGACGAAAGCGCGAAAGAAGCCGAGAAGGCGCTGGAACCGTTCGTTGAGCGTGTCAAAACCCTGCTGGGCGACCGCGTGAAAGAGGTGCGCTTTACGCACCGTCTGACCGATACTCCGGCGATTGTCACCACCGATGCGGACGAAATGAGCACCCAGATGGCGAAGCTGTTCGCCGCGGCGGGCCAGGCCGTGCCGGAAGTGAAATATATCTTTGAGCTTAATCCGGATCATCCGCTGGTGAAACGCGCGGCGGATACCCAGGATGAAGCTCGCTTTGCCGAGTGGGTTGAACTCCTGCTGGATCAGTCCCTGCTGGCCGAGCGCGGCACCCTGGAAGATCCTAACCTGTTCATTAAACGTGTGAATGCGCTGCTGCTGGCGTAACTGACCACGTCTCCCCTGGTCTTCTCCCTCTCCCCGTGGGTGTACGGTCCGGGGACATAGTGAACACTTGTTCGGGGACATGGTAGACACTTACAACTGAGGCATAAGAACCCGTTTATGGAGTCGCTTATGCCCTGGGATGCGAGAGATACCATGTCATTACGTACCGAGTTTGTTTTGTTCGCCTCGCAGGACGGGGCGAACATCCGTTCCCTCTGCCGTCAGTTCGGCATTTCTCCTGCCACCGCCTACAAGTGGCTTCGCCGCTGGGCTCAGGAAGGTGCCGCCGGCCTTCAGGACCGCCCGCGCATACCGCACCATTCCCCGAACCGCTCATCTGACGACATCACGGCCCTGCTGCGCATGGCGCATGACCGTCATCAACCGCACGCAAGATTAAGCGCTGGCTCGAAGACCAGGGGCACCGTATGCCCGCCTTCAGCACCGTCCATAGCCTGATGGCCCGTCACGGCCTGCTGCCGGGCGCAACACCGGGCATTCCCGCCACGGGACGGTTCGAACACGACGCGCCGAATCGCCTCTGGCAGATGGATTTTAAGGGCCACTTTCCCTTTGGCGGTGGCCGCTGCCATCCGCTCACCCTGCTGGATGACCACTCCCGTTTTTCCCTGTGCCTGGCGCACTGTAACGATGAACGGCGCGAGACCGTGCAGCAGCAGCTGGTCAGCGTGTTTGAACGCTACGGCCTGCCGGACCGGATGACGATGGACAACGGCTCACCGTGGGGAGACACCACCGGCACCTGGACGGCGCTGGAGCTGTGGCTGATGCGCCACGGTATCCGGGTGGGGCACTCCCGGCCTTATCATCCGCAGACGCAGGGCAAGCTGGAGCGTTTTCACCGCAGCCTGAAGTCGGAAGTGCTGCAGGGAAAATGGTTCGCGGACAGCGGTGAGCTGCAGCGCGCCTTCGATCACTGGCGCACGGTGTACAACCTTGAACGCCCGCACGAGGCGCTGGATATGGCGGTACCGGCCTCGCGGTATCAGCCGTCAGCGCGGCAGTACAGCGGCAGCGTAACGCCACCTGAATACGATGAAGGGGTGAAGGTCAGGAAAGTGGATGTCAGCGGAAAGCTGAGCATACAGGGTGTCAGTCTGAGCGCAGGCAAGGCGTTCAGGGGAGAACGGGTCGGGCTGAGGGAGACACAGGATGACGGCTGCTATGAAGTGTGGTGGTACAGCACAAAAGTGGGGGTGATCGACCTGAAGAAAAAGTCGATCACCATGGGTAAAGGATGTTAAAAAGTGTTCACCATGTCCCCGAACACCTGTCTACCATGTCCCCGGACTGTACATGGGAGAGGGTTGGGGTGAGGGCATCAGTCCGCACAATTCAGAGGGAAAAACCATGCACACCACCCACAGCACATTTTCTCTCGCCGGCCTCACCCTCCACCGCATCACCTTCGCCCCCGCCACCTTCACCGACGCCGATCTCCTCTGGCTCCCGCATCACGCCCAGCTCGCTGACGCCGGACGTAAACGCAAGGCTGACCATCTGGCAGGACGCATCGCCGCCGCGCACGCCTTGCCTGACCACACCGTTCCCGCCATCGGCCCCAGCGGGGAACCGCTCTGGCCGGACGGAATTTCCGGCAGCATCACCCACAGCGGTACCCATGCCATGGCGGTAGTGGTTCGCGATCGACACGCGCTTATCGGCATCGACTGCGAAACTATCCTGCCCGAAAATGAAGCCAGAGAAATTAAGGACGGCATTATTGATGCCCAGGAAGAGCGCGTGCTTTCCCACTCGGGTTACCCGTTCGCCCTCGCCCTGACGCTGGTTTTCAGCGCCAAAGAGAGCCTGTTTAAGGCCCTCTTTCCGAAGGTGCAGGCTTACATGGGGTTTGACAGCGCGCGCGTCACCCTGCTCGACGATAAGACGCTTACGCTGGCGTTGACCCGTCAACTGTCAGGCTTTAACGAAGGCACCCCCTTCACCCTGCACTGGCAACTGCGCGGCGAGCAGGCGATCACCCTGCTGTCACACGTTCCTGCCGACGCGCCTTCACGCTGGTCATCAAAAACGTCACGATAAACACCACCGCGAACAGGACCACTATGGTCGGCGCGGGCGCGCTGTCGAGATAAAACGAGGCATACACGCCGCTGACCGACACCAGCACTGATACCGCCACTGCCACGAGCAGCGCCATGTGGAAGCGTCGGGCGATCAGCACCGCCACCGCGCCGGGGGCAATCAGCAGCGAAATCGACAGAATAATCCCCACCGCCTTCAGCGTCGCCACGATGGTCAGCGACACCATGCACAGTAAGCCATAGTGCAGCCAGCGGGCGCGCAGGCCGCTCGCCTGCGCCTGCTGATAGTCAAAGCAGAACAGCAGGAAATCGCGCCATTTCAGGCCAATCACCAGCGCAATCAGCCCCGCGACGAGACCGCTTTGCAGAATGTCCATCCCGTTAATGCCCAGCATATCGCCGAACAGAATGTGGTCGAGATGCACCTCAGGTTTGACGGCGATATAGAGGATCAGCCCCGCGCCGAACATCCCGGAAAAGACGATCCCCATCACCGTATCCTGCTTGATCCGGCTGTTGTCCTTGAGGTAGCCGGTGGCGACCGCGCAAAACAGACCGGCAACGAATGCGCCCACCGCCAGCGGCAGGCCCATCACCCACGCCAGCACCACGCCGGGAAACACCGCGTGGCTCATGGCGTCGCCCATCAGTGCCCAGCCTTTGAGCACCAGAAAAACCGACAGCAGCGCGCAGGGCACGGCTACCAGAAGTGAAATCAGCAGCGCGTTGTTCATGAACGCAAACTGAAAGGGTTCAAGGAGCAGCGCCATCATGGATGTGCCTCCTTCGCGCGACGACGGCTGGCGAGCAGCCCGTGCTTCGGCGCAAAAACGAACGCCAGCAGGAACAGCAGCGTCTGGGCGACCACAATAATGCCGCCGGTGGCGCCGTCCAGGTAATAGCTGGCCCACGCGCCGAGGAAGCTGGTGAGGCTGCCAATGGTGACGGCAATCATCAGCAGACGCGGGAAGCGGTCGGTGAGCAGCCACGCGGTTGCGCCGGGCGTAACCACCAGGCAAATCACCAGAAACGCGCCGACGGTTTGCAGCGCCGCCACGGTGGAGACCGCCAGCAGCGTGAAGAACAGGATCTTCAGGCGCTCAGGGCGCAGGCCGATGGCGCGGGCGTGGTTCTCATCAAAAAAGGTCACCATCAGATCTTTCCATTTGAACAGCAGGATAACCATCGACACCACGCCGATAATCGCCAGCTGGACGATATCCTCCGGTGCGATAGCCAGAATATTGCCGAGCACGATGGTCTGAATATTCACCGAGGTCGGGTTGAGCGAGACCATAAACAGCCCCATCCCGAAAAAGGAGGAGAAGATCAGCCCGATGATGGCGTCCTCCTTCAGGCGGCTGCGCTGGTTGAGAAACAGCATGCTGCCCGCCGCCAGCCCGCCCGATAAAAACGCCCCCAGCGAGAACGGCAGCCCGAGCATGTAAGCCCCCGCCACGCCCGGCACGATGGAGTGCGAGAGCGCATCGCCGATCAGCGACCAGCCTTTGAGCATCAGGTAGCAGGAGAGAAACGCGCAGAGCCCACCCACCATCGCCGAGACCCACATCGCGTTAAGCATGTACTCATAGCTGAAGGGTTCGAGAAGCGCGTTCATTTTGCCTCCTGCCGGTGCGTCACGAAGGGTCGCTCATCGTCGGTAATGATGCGATCTTCCGAGCCGCTGAGTACCACGTGGCGCAGCACGCCGCTGAAGGCGCGCTCAAGGTTTTCGGCGGTGAAGGTGGTTTCCGTCGGACCGCTCGCCAGCACGGTGCCTTTGACCATCACCGTGTAATCGCAAAACTCCGTGACCGAGCCCAAATTGTGGGTCGAGACCAGCATGGTTTTGCCCTCGTCGCGCAACTCGCGCAGCAGGCTGATGATTCTGGCTTCGGTTTTAACGTCCACACCGGTAAACGGCTCGTCGAGCAGGATCACCTCGCCCTGCTGGGCAATCGCCCGCGCCAGGAAGACGCGCTTCTTTTGCCCGCCGGACAGTTCGCCAATCTGCCGATGGCGCAGCTCGAGCATATCCACGCGCTTCAGGGCGTCGGTCACGATCTGCCGATCCTGCGCTTTAGGCCGCCGCAGAAACCTCATATGCCCGTAGCGCCCCATCATCACCACGTCCTCGACCAGCACCGGAAACGACCAGTCGACCTCTTCCGACTGCGGCACGTAGGCGACCAGGTTCTGGCGCAGCGCCCGGTGAGGCGGCAGCCCATGGAGGGTGATAGTGCCGCTCGCCGCCCGCACAAAGCCCATCACCGCCTTAAACAGCGTGGACTTGCCGGAGCCGTTCACCCCCACCAGCGCGGCAATCGATCCGCCGGGCACGCTGAACGACGCATTGCGCAGCGCCGTGTGGCCGTTGCGGTAGGTCACGGTCACGTCCGTGACGACAATCCCCTTTTGCATGGTCACTCCTTCATGCCGTCGCGAATGCCCTGCACCAGCGTGCGGGTGGTCACGTTCAGCAGATCGATATAGGTCGGCACCGGGCCGTTTTCCGCACTCAGGGAGTCAACGTACAGCACGCCGCCGTAGTGGGCGCCGGTTTCCCGCGCCACCTGACGCGCCGGCTTATCGGAGACCGTGCTTTCGCTGAATACCGCCGGGATGCGATGTTTCTTCACCAGATCGATCACCTTGCGCACCTGCTGCGGCGTCCCCTGCCGATCGGCGTTGATCGGCCACAGGTAAAGTTCCTTCATGCCCAGATCCCGCGCAAGATAGGAGAAGGCGCCCTCGCTGGTCACCATCCAGCGTTTGTCTTCCGGGATCTCCGCCACCTGCTTGCGCAGCGGTTCGAGGGTCGCGACGATCTTCTGCTTGTAGGCTTCAGCGTTACGTTGGTAGACCTGCGCGTTGGCCGGGTCGTACTTCACCAGCGCGTCGCGGATGTTATCAACGTAAATCAGCGCGTTGTCCGGCGACATCCACGCGTGCGGGTTAGGCTTGCCGTCGTACGGCCCCTCGCTGATGCCCATCGGGGTGATGCCCTGGGTGACAATCACCTCCGGCACGCCGTTCAGGTGCTGATAAAAACGCAGGAACCACAGCTCCAGGTTCATGCCGTTCGCAAGGATCAGCTGCGCCTTTTGCGCGCGCTTGATATCGCCCGGCGTTGGCTGGTACTCGTGGATTTCCGCGCCCGGTTTGGTGATGGAGGTGACTTCTGCGGCATCCCCCGCCACGTTTTTCGCCATATCCGCGATGACGGTAAAGGTGGTGATGACCTGGAACTTTTCAGCCGCCAGCGCGCCCGTGCTGGTCGTAGCCGTGAGCAGCGCGCCGAGCAACAGACGCTTTAATCCTTGCAGTGGGTGCATCGCAGAAGTCTCCTGAGGTGGTGAAATTCAAAGCAAAATTAGCCCGTGCTATAAGGTATAGCACAGGCTATATTTAAATGAAAATGGTTATCATTAAAGTTATGTCAATGAAGGGTGGGCCTGACGGCGCTTCGCTTATCAGGCCTACGGAAAAGCAGTTTTGAAGGCCGGGTAAGCGCAGCGCCACCCGGCATAAGGGCGACTCACAGCCCGGCAAGTGCCTTGTAAAATGCAGGATTCTCCCGAATCACATTTAGTACCTTCGCCGCCAGCCCGGTTGGATTGCGGCGTTTGGACTCCCAGCTCTTTATCGTATCGACGCTCGTGCCAAGCGCCTTCGCCATTTCGCTTTGCGTGATATTGAGCTGCTCTCTGATGGCACGCACATCAGCAACTTCATAGCGGGTTACTCGGGAAGCGGCTTTTCTTCCGTTATGGATCTCAACGGCCTCTTCAAGCGAAGATTTTAATTCATTAAAAATACTCATTATTAGCCTCCACCTGCCTGATTAGGGTACATAGTACACCTCTCATTTACGGCACTGGAAGCAGTATTTTTCAGAATGGAAGTCAGCTTTTTAAGTTCTGCTTTCTCTGCCTCTGTCAGGCTGTCCTTTATGCATTTTGGATAGGCCATAATGAAATAGATCACCTCCTCCGTGGCCAGAAAGTAAATCACTCTGATACCCCCTCTCTTTCCCTTTGAGGCTGCCGCCATCCTTATTTTACGTAAACCACCCGTCTGCTGGATCAGGTCACCTTTATCAGGCCACGCAATAAGTTCCTTTTGCAGATCCTTTAATTCATCATCCGTAGCAATGCTTTTAATCTGTCGGGTAAAGAGTGATGTTTCGATAAACTCTATCGCATGACTCATCCATAGTTCCTTCCCTAAACGCAGCAAAAGCCCGAATGCTTCAACACCAGGCTCATGCTGCATGGTTACTCTTCCTTGAGTAATGCTGCGCCAAATAACTGTATTTATATACAGCTTAAAGGTATTTTAAGAATCCGTTTAGACATCCGGGAACATCACGCTATTCCCCGGTGCTTCCCTGTGCAGATGGATAAAGTTCAGGTGCCGTTCATACTGGTCCAGAATGTCCGTGATCACCTGCTCCTTGCTATAGTCCATCAAATCATTCCCCTGACTACCCTCCAGTAAGAAGGTTTCCAGCCGGTAGTAGGTTGATTTCCCGCTGCGCGCCCGGTAGGTAAAGCCGGGTACCGAGTACTGCTGCGGCCAGATCTGATAGACAAAGTTCTGCTCGTCGCCCATGTGCACCAGCAGATCCAGATGTCCCAGATTTTCGCCCTCTTCCGGCGGCAGGTTTTTCAGCTCCACGTAGGCGCCGCGCAGCCTCAGCTCCTGCGCCACCTCTTCCATCGCCGGGTAGCAGATCGTCTCCATCATCTGTTTAGTGTAGCGCGTGCCCGGGTAGTTCATCAGGCGCGACAGGCGTTTCTTCCAGCTCAGCCTGTCCTGAGCGCCCATTGGCCGCGGCGCGGTGTCGCGGCTGGCGCTGACGCGGCGGTAGTCTTCCACTTTGAGCGATTTATACAGCCCGGCCATCACGAAGAAGATCACAAAGCTGAACGGCAGGCCCATGATCACCGTGGTGTTCTGCAGCGCCGAAATGCCGTTGGTCATCAGCATGCCGAGCGTCAGCAGGCCGATGGCGACGGACCAGAAGATGCGCAGCCAGTTCGGCGCGTCGCTGTTGATGTCTTTCAGCTTCGAGGTGAAGTTCCCCAGCACCAGCGCGCCGGAATCCGCCGAGGTGACGTAGAACAGCAGGCCGGTAATGGTCGCTACCGAGGCGCTAAAGGTAAACGCCGGGTACTGCGCCAGCAGGCTGTAGAAGCCGCGCTCCGGATGCGCCATCGCTTCCTGCGCGAAGGTCGCATTGCCGTGGATGATCTCATGCAGCGCGCTGTTGCCGAAAATCGACAGCCACAGCAGGGTAAAGGTGAACGGGATGATCAGGGTGCCCATCACAAACTGACGAATGGTGCGGCCACGTGAAATACGCGCCAGGAACAGGCCGACAAACGGCGACCACGCCACCCACCACGCCCAGAAGAACAGCGTCCAGTTGTTCATCCACTCTGTCGGACGGTCAAAGGCGAAGCTGTTCAGCGTCATGCCCATAAAGCGATTCACGTAATCACCCACGTTCAGCACTAAGGCATTGAGCAGGAACGAGGTGTCGCCCATAAACAGCACGAACAGGATCAGCCCCAGCGCCAGCGCGACGTTAAGCTCGGAGAGCACGCGGATGCCTTTATCGACGCCCGACGTCACCGAAATGGTGGCGATAATGACGGAGAGCGCAATCAGCGCCGCTTTCGCCGCCATTGAATCCGGAATATCAAACAGCACGCTCAGCCCGTAGTTGAGCTGCACCACGCCAATCCCGAGCGTTGTCGCGATACCAAAGATGGTGCCGATGACCGCCGCAATGTCGACGCTGTGGCCAATCGGTCCGTTAATTTTTTTACCGAAAATCGGATACAGCGCGGAGCGAATGGTGAGGGGCAAATTATAACGATAGCTAAAGTATCCGAGCGCCATGCCCATCAGGGCGTACATTGACCAGCCCGTCAGCCCGTAGTGGAACAGCGTCCAGACCATCGCCTGGCGCGCGGCCTCCATCGTCTGCCCTGTCCCTTCCGGCGGCTGCATATACTGCGTGACCGGTTCCGCCACGGAGAAGAACATCAGGTCGATGCCGATGCCCGCGGCAAACAACATCGCGGCCCAGCTCAGCAGGCTGAACTCGGGCTTCGACTGCTCGGGCCCGAGCTTCACGGAGCCGAAGCGCGAGCAGGCAATGCAGACGACGAAGACGATATAGAGCGTCGCCGCCAGCAGGTAGTACCAGCCGAAGGTCTTCGATACCCAGTTCAGGGTGCGGCCAATCCACTCGGCAGAAAAATCACGAAAGAAGATGGTCGTCAGGGAAAACAACAAAATCAGCCCGGCGGACGTATAAAAAACGACCGGGTTGATTTTGTCTTTTTCTCTGTCCTGTGAAAGGTCTGTCATCCAGTATCCCCACTGTTTTTGTAACTATTAAAATCCAAATCCGCAACAATTAAGACACATTTTATATTGAACGTCCAATCAAAAACCGCTTTAATGTATAACCAACGCTGATGAATGGAGTGGCAAAAATGCCCAAAGTGGGGATGCAGCCGATCCGGCGCAGGCAGCTAATCGACGCCACGCTGGAAGCAATAAATGAAGTGGGAATGCATGACGCGACCATCGCGCAGATCGCCCGTCGGGCGGGTGTGTCCACGGGGATCATCAGCCACTATTTCAAAGACAAAAACGGTCTGCTGGAAGCGACCATGCGCGACATCACCGGCCAGCTGCGCGATGCGGTATTAAGCCGCCTGCACGCCCTGCCGGACGGCAGCGCAGAGCAGCGTTTGCAGGCGATTGTCGGCGGCAACTTTGATGAAACGCAAATCAGCAGCGCGGCGATGAAGGCCTGGCTGGCCTTCTGGGCGAGCAGCATGCACCAGCCGATGCTCTACCGTTTACAGCAGGTGAGCAGCCGCCGCCTGCTGTCGAACCTGGTGTACGAGTTCCGCCGTGTGTTGCCGCGCGAACAGGCGCAGGAGGCGGGCTACGGGCTCGCCGCGCTGATTGACGGGCTGTGGCTACGCGCTGCGCTGAGCGGCAAACCGCTGGATAAAACCCTGGCCCAGTCGCTCACCAGCCACTTTATCAGCCAGCATTTACCGACCGACTAACCGAGGAGAATTTATGTCCCGAATGGCAGAACAGCAGCTTTATATCAATGGTGGTTATACATCGGCCACCAGCGGTCGCACCTTCGAGACCATCAACCCGGCCAACGGTGAAGTCCTGGCGAGCGTGCAGGCCGCCGGGCGCGAAGACGTCAATCGCGCCGTGGAAAGCGCAACGCGCGGGCAAAAAATCTGGGCGGCGATGACCGCCATGGAGCGCTCGCGCATCCTGCGTCGTGCCGTCGACATCCTGCGCGAGCGCAACGACGAGCTGGCAAAGCTGGAAACCCTCGACACCGGTAAAGCGTATTCCGAAACCTCAACCGTCGACATCGTCACCGGCGCGGACGTGCTGGAGTACTACGCGGGGCTGATCCCGGCGCTGGAAGGCAGCCAGATCCCGCTGCGCGATACCTCGTTCGTCTACACCCGCCGCGAGCCGCTGGGGGTTGTGGCGGGTATCGGCGCGTGGAACTACCCGATCCAGATAGCCCTGTGGAAATCGGCCCCGGCGCTGGCGGCGGGCAACGCGATGATCTTCAAGCCGAGCGAAGTCACGCCGCTTACCGCCCTGAAGCTTGCGGAGATCTACACCGAAGCGGGCGTTCCGGACGGCGTGTTTAACGTCCTGCCGGGCGTAGGCGCGGAGACCGGCCAGTACCTGACCGAGCACCCGGGCATCGCGAAAGTCTCCTTTACCGGCGGCGTCGCCAGCGGCAAAAAAGTGATGGCCAACTCGGCGGCCTCGTCCCTGAAAGAGGTGACGATGGAGCTGGGCGGCAAATCGCCGCTGATTGTGTTTGACGATGCGGATCTCGATCTCGCGGCGGACATCGCGATGATGGCGAACTTCTTCAGCTCCGGCCAGGTGTGCACCAACGGCACCCGCGTGTTCGTACCCGCGAAATTTAAAACCGCGTTTGAGCAGAAAATCGTCGAGCGCGTGGGCCGCATCCGCGCGGGCGATCTGTTCGATGAACGCACCAACTTTGGCCCGATGGTCAGCTTCCCGCACCGCGACAGCGTGATGCGCTACATCGCCAAAGGCAAAGAAGAAGGCGCGCGGGTGCTGTGCGGCGGCGACGTGCTGAAGGGCGACGGATTTGATAACGGCGCGTGGGTGACCCCGACCGTGTTCACCGACTGCACCGACGAGATGACCATCGTGCGCGAAGAGATCTTCGGTCCGGTGATGTCCATCCTCACCTATGAAAGCGATGAAGAAGCCATTCGCCGCGCCAACGACACCGACTACGGGCTGGCGGCAGGCATCGTCACGACCGACCTGAACCGCGCCCACGGCGCCATTCATCAGCTTGAAGCGGGCATCTGCTGGATCAACACCTGGGGTGAATCCGCTGCGGAGATGCCGGTTGGCGGCTACAAGCACTCCGGCATTGGCCGCGAGAACGGCGTGATGACGCTGCAGAGTTACACCCAGGTGAAGTCCATCCAGGTTGAGATGGGTAAATTCCAGTCCATATTTTAACCGGGAGGTTTATTTGCAATTTGACTACATCATTATCGGGGCCGGCTCTGCCGGCAACGTACTGGCTACACGACTGACTGAAGATCCGAACACCACCGTCCTGCTGCTTGAGGCGGGCGGGCCGGACTACCGTTTTGATTTCCGCACCCAGATGCCTGCCGCGCTGGCCTTCCCGCTGCAGGGCAAGCGCTACAACTGGGCGTACGAAACCGAGCCAGAACCCTTCATGAACAACCGCCGCATGGAGTGCGGACGCGGCAAAGGGCTGGGCGGCTCGTCATTGATCAACGGCATGTGCTACATCCGCGGTAACGCGATGGACCTCGACCACTGGGCGAAAGAGCCTGGCCTGGAGCACTGGAGCTACCTCAACTGCCTGCCCTACTACCGCAAGGCAGAGACCCGCGACGTGGGGCCGAACGACTACCACGGCGGCGACGGTCCGGTGAGCGTCACCACCTCTAAGCCGGGCGTAAACCCGCTGTTTGAAGCAATGGTGGAAGCAGGCGTGCAGGCGGGCTATCCGCGCACCGACGATCTCAACGGCTACCAGCAGGAAGGCTTCGGCCCGATGGACCGCACGGTTACGCCGCAGGGCCGACGCGCCAGCACCGCGCGCGGCTATCTGGACCAGGCAAAACCGCGCCCAAACCTGACCATCCGCACCCACGCCATGACCGATCGCATTATTTTTGACGGCAAGCGCGCGGCGGGCGTTGAATGGCTGGAAGGCGAAAGCACCATTCCATCCAAAGCGACGGCGAACAAAGAGGTGCTGCTGTGCGCAGGGGCTATTGCCTCCCCGCAGATCCTCCAGCGCTCCGGCGTAGGCAGCGCAGAGCTGCTGAAGCAGTTTGATATTCCGCTAGTGCACGACCTGCCCGGCGTGGGCGAAAACCTGCAGGATCATCTGGAGATGTACCTCCAGTACGAGTGCAAAGAGCCGGTCTCCCTCTACCCTGCCCTGCAGTGGTGGAACCAGCCGAAGATTGGCGCGGAGTGGCTGTTTGGCGGCACCGGCGTGGGTGCGAGCAACCACTTCGAAGCAGGCGGATTTATCCGCAGCCGCGAGGAGTTTGAGTGGCCGAACATTCAGTACCACTTCCTGCCGGTGGCGATTAACTACAACGGCTCGAACGCGGTAAAAGAGCACGGCTTCCAGTGCCACGTCGGCTCCATGCGCTCCCCGAGCCGTGGACACGTGCGCATTCAGTCCCGCGATCCGCACCAGCATCCGGCGATCCTGTTCAACTATATGTCCCACGAGCAGGACTGGCAGGAGTTTCGCGACGCGATCCGCATCACCCGCGAGATCATGCACCAGCCGGCGCTAGACAAATACCGCGGTCGTGAAATCAGCCCGGGCGTCGAATGCCAGACCGACGAACAGCTGGACGAGTTCGTGCGTAACCACGCCGAAACCGCGTTCCATCCGTGCGGCACCTGCAAAATGGGCTATGACGAGATGGCGGTGGTTGACGGTGAAGGCCGCGTTCACGGGCTGGAAGGATTACGCGTGGTGGATGCGTCGATCATGCCGCAGATTATTACCGGCAACCTGAACGCCACCACGATTATGATCGGTGAGAAAATTGCTGATGCGATTCGCGGGCGCGAGCCGCTGGCGAAGAGCACGGCGGCGTATTATGTGGCGAACGGGGCGCCGGTTCGTCAGGCATTACAGAACGTTTAATATTCTGCCCTCTCCGTAAAACGAGAGGGTTTTCAATACATCCCTTCATTACGATAATATTTTTCGATAACTATAAGAAATAAATATTACCCGGCAATTATTTTGTTCATTTAAAAGTCTGTTGACACTGCTCCCGTAATTCAACTAAGTTTAATCGAATGTCTTTCCATTCGAAATATACAATATATTTAAAACTGAAATTAAAGAAAGCGTCATTATTCTTTAATTCTCCCCTGCCTTTATTTTTGCATCACTCAAACGCGAGATAAGATCATGAATAATAGTGCAAACCAAGTTGTTGTTATCACCGGCGCCAGCAGCGGTATCGGTCAGGCTATTGCCCTGTATTTAGCGAATAAGCCCTTTTCGCTGGTACTGGTGGCGCGTCGTCTGGACAGAGTTAACGCCCTGGTGGATCGCATCATCCAGCAGGGCGGCCGGGCGATTGCCGTGAAGGCGGACGTGACCCGTCAGGAGGAGGTCCAGCACGCGATTGACGCTGCCGTTGCCGCATACCAACGTGTCGATGTGCTGATCAACAACGCGGGCTTTATGGCTATCGCCCCCATCAACGAGCTCAAGACCGACGAGTGGGATCGGATGATCGATACCAACCTCAAAGGCGTTTTATACGGCATTGCGGCGGCGTTACCGGTGTTCCAGCACCAGGGTGGCGGGCATTTTATTAACGTTGCGTCTGTGGCCGGAATTAAGGTGCTTGCGCCCGGCGGCGTGGTCTACAGCGCCACGAAATTCGCCGTCCGCGCGCTGAGCGAAGGCTTGCGTCAGGAGGTGGGTAAAACGGTCCGCACTACGCTTATTTCCCCCGGTGCGGTCGAGAGCGAACTGCAGTTCGGCAGTTCTGACGAAGAGAGTAAAAAATTCCTGCATGAATTTTATAAGCAGGCTATTCCGGCTGACGCAATTGCCCGCGCGGTTTTATTTGCCATAGAACAGCCTGGCGACGTTGATATTAATGAAATTGTCGTCCGGCCAACGCAGGAAGAATTTTAGCATGACTTAAATAACGCTGAATGAGGTGTCATTATGATTAAGTCATTAACGTCCTTATCAGATTTAAATATGCGAACAGGTGCCGACATTCTCCTTGAGGTTCTTGAGAGTGAAGGCGTGGAATATATATTTGGCAACCCCGGCACGACGGAACTCCCGCTGATTGACGCCCTGCTCCGGCATGAAAATATTCATTATATTCTGGCGCTCCAGGAGAGCAGCGTGGTCGCCATTGCTGACGGCTACGCGAAAGCCTCCGGCAAAACCGGTTTTATCAATTTGCACACCGCCAGCGGTCTTGGGCACGGAATGGGAAATTTAATTAACTCGCGGATCATGAAAACGCCGCTGGTTGTCACCGTCGGGCAGCAGGACACGCGGCACTACGTGCGCGACCCGCTCCTGTACGATGACATAGTCTCCATTGGATCGCCGGTGGTGAAATGGGCGCAGGAGGTCACCAGCGCCGACCAGCTCCCGGTGCTGGTGCGTCGCGCGTTCCATGCTGCCAGCTATCCCCCCGCCGGGCCCGTATTGCTCTCTCTGCCAATGAACGTGATGGAAGAGCTGAGCGACGCCGGGATACAAACGGCCTCCAAAGTGAACTATCACACCGTCGCGGGCTCCCTGGACGAGCTGGCGGCGGACCTGAGCCAGGTTACGCCCGGCAGGATCATGATTGTGGCGGGGGATGAAGTTCACTCCAGCGGCTCGACGCCGGATATTGTCCAGCTTGCAGAAGCGCTAGGTGCACACGTTTACGGCTCATCGTGGCCTTTGAATTTGCCCTTTCCCACGCAGCATGCCCTCTGGCGCGGCAATATGCCTACCACCGCCAGTGAAATTGCCAGCATCGTTAACGCCTACGACGCGGTGTTTATCATCGGGGGCAGAAGCCTGATCACCATATTATACAGCGAAGGAGACGCGATTCCGGGCTCATGCACGGTCTACCAGCTCTCCGCCGACATGAACGAGCTGGGCCGCACCTATGCTACACGCCTGTCGGTGATGGGGGATATCAAACTCTCCCTGAAGGCGCTCTTACCTCTGCTTCAGCAGCGCCTGGTGGCAGGCAAATTGACGCATCAGCGGCTGTTCAAAACGGCACGCGCTGAACGTGAAAAAGAGTGGCAACTGCAGGAAGAACGTCTGGCTGCCGAGCGGCTGCGCCCGGCCATTTCGCCGATGGTGGCGGCCTATGAAGTCATCAAAGCCGTTCCGCCGGGCGTCACCATTGTTGATGAAGCGATTGCCACAGCCAGACATGTCCGACGTTTTATCTCCGACACGCAGCACCAGCGCTACTATTTCATGCGCGGCGGAGGTCTGGGCTGGGGTATGCCTGCGGCGGTGGGCCACTCGCTGGGGCTGGGCCGCGAGCCGGTAGTATGCCTGATGGGCGACGGCGCCTCGCTGTATTCACCGCAGGCGCTCTGGACGGCAGCACACGAAAACCTGCCGGTCACCTTTATCGTGATGAATAACCTGGAGTACAACGTTCTTAAAAACTTTATGAAAGGACAGCCGGGTTACAGCTCGACGCAGTTGGGGCGCTTTATCGGGATGGATCTGATCAATCCGCACATCGATTTTCAGTCGCTGGGCACCGCCATGGGCATTCGCTGTTGTCGGATAACCGATGCTGCAGACATCGCCGAAGCGGTAACCCGCGGACTGCAGTCAGGAAAAACTAACCTGATTGAAATCGCGATTTCCGCGGATTAACTGCATCTTTACGCTGTACCCTACATAAAAAGCTTATAAACGAAACGCCTCCAGCCGCTTAATCTGCCGCCCTTCCACGTCGAAATTCTCCGCCGCCAGCCACGCGCGCAGCGCCGCGTCCCTTTGCGGCCATTCGCCGTCAATAATTGAGAGCATGTCGCTGTCGCGGTTGCGCCCCTTACGCACCAGCTTTTGGCGCAGGCGCCCTTCCCAGACAAACCCCAGCCGCTCCGCCGCGCGGCGTGAGGCGGTATTCATCGAATCGCATTTCCACTCCAGCCGACGGTACTTATGCTCAAAGGCATTTTTCAGCAGCAGCCACACCGCTTCGGTGCCGATGCGGGTGCCTTTCATCCTTCGCGACCAGGTGACATGGCCGATCTCCACCGAGCCCTGGAACCGCTCTATCGCCATGTAGCTCACCAGCCCTACCGCTTTTTCAGTGCGTAAATCGATTACCGCAAACGGGACCAGATCGTCATCCATCACCTTGCCGAGCACCCAGTGGGCGGTGGCTTCCACGCTTTCAGGCTGGGTGCTGGCAAGCCATGTCCAGTCGCTGTCATCACCCAGCGCGTAGGCCTCATATAAATCAGCCGAGTGACGATCGGCGTCCAGCGGCTCCAGACGACAATACTGACCGGTGAGCGGGGTGCGGGTTAAGACCCGGGCGCATTTCCAGTCCGGGACGATATCGTTAACGGTTTGACCATGTTGATTGATTTCGGGCACGGCGATGACTCCCTGAAAGGTAAGGAGTTTGTTATAGCAGGTTAAAAAGCGGGCGAAAAGGGAGGAAATGCAGGCCGGGTAAGGGAGAGCCGCCACCCGGCATAAAATTACTTCAGCAGCTTAACCGTCGCGTCGATGTCGATTTCATCTTCGGTAAAGATCATCGTCGTGTCCTGGAAGGTAGTGATCGCCAGCTTCTTCACCGTACGCATTTCACCCGGCTTCTTGTCGGATTTTGGTTTGATGCTGTTCATCAGCAGCCCCACCGACAGCACCGCGTTCTCTTTGTCGATTTTGGTCTCAACGGGCTCTTCTTCGCTGAACACCACGAAGGATTTGATCGAGGTGAGCTTCACGCGCTCGCCCGCGATATAGAGATGCTTGCTTTCCGGGATCACCTTCACCGCATACGCGGAAAGGCCTTTGTTGTTGGTGGTTGGCTCGAAGGTCACCGCAGCGTCTTTTTTAATCAGATCGGGGTTCGCGACCTTAATCACATGAAAATAGCGGTTGTCACCGTTTTCATCTTTGATAAATCCGAAGCCTTTATCTTTAAACCACGTTGTGATTGTACCGTTCATCGCTGTTACCGCCTGTCAGATCGTAATGACTAAAGTTTTGCAGCGCGCAGTGTAATGCACAATGGCGGAGGAGACAAAAAAAAGCCCCTGCACGGGGGCAGGGGAAAACTCATGTCAGAGCTTATTAGAATTTAGTTGAACACCATCCCACCATCGATGAGCAGAGACTGGCCGGTCATATAGTCAGAGTCTGGCCCGGCAAGATATGAAACGCAGGCGGCAACATCTTCCGGTTCGGACAGGCGGCCAAGCGTAATGCGTTTGGCAAAGGTCTCGGTCCCGTAGCCGAGCGGCTTACCCGCGGCCTCGGAGACCTGACGGTCGATCTCCGCCCACATCGGCGTTTTAACGATGCCCGGGCAGTAGGCGTTAACGGTGATCCCCAGCGGAGCAAGATCCCGTGCGGCGGTCTGGGTTAAACCGCGCACCGCAAATTTACTGGAACTGTAGACGGCCAGCTCCGGGTTGCCGGTATGCCCCGCCTGTGAGCAGGCGTTGATGATCTTGCCGCCGTGTCCCTCTTTGCGGAAGGCGTCAATCGCGGCCTGAATGCCCCAGATGACCCCTTTCACGTTGATGTTGTAAACCTTGTCGACAATCTCCGGCGTGATGGATTCGATAGGGGTAGACGGCGCAACCCCGGCGTTATTGACGATCACGTCGAAGCCGCCCAGCGCGGTGCGGGCTTTCTCCACGGCCGCAAACACCTGCTCGCGGTCAGAGACGTCCACCTTCACGGCGACAGCCTTCCCGCCGCTGCGGGTGATTTCATCGGCAACCGCTTTCGCCGTCTCTTCGTTGTAATCGGCGATAGCGACGGCAAAACCATCCTTCACCAGACGAAGCGCGATCGCTTTGCCAATCCCCTGGCCTGAGCCTGTTACGAGAGCCACTTTTTGCATTTCTCTGTCCTTATGTTGATTCACAAAATCTGGCTGAGATGGAGCTGGCCCATCAGCAGCGGGTTATCGCTGTAGTCGACGGGAATGGCCACCACGGCCGGGCCATCGACATCCATTGCGGCACGCAGCGTCGGTTCGAGCGCGTCGGCACTCTCGACGGCAAAACCTTTTGCGCCGAACGCATCGGCATAGGCTTTGAAATCGACCGGGCCGAACTCGACGCCGGAAAGACGCTGGTATTTTTTCTCTTCCTGAATGGCAACCATGTTGTAGGCGTTATCCACCCAGATGATGTGCAGCACGTTGGCGTTGAGGCGCACGGCGGTTTCCAGCTCCATGCTCGACTGCAAAAAGCCCCCGTCCCCGGAGACCGACACCACTTTGCGGCCCGGGTTGACCAGCCACGCGCCAATCGCCCACGGCAGCGCCACGCCCATGGTCTGCTGACCGTTGGAGATCATCACCTGACGCGCGCGGAAGCTGTAGAGGTAGCGGGCGATCCAGATGTGGAAGCTGCCCATGTCGACGGTGAGCGTTACGTCGTTATTCACGATGTCCTGCATGGCGCGCACGATGCGCAGCGGATGCAGGGCAAACTGGTTGAGCGAGGCGCCGCGGCGATCGAGCAGATCCCGCTGATGCTGGCGATCGACCAGAATTTCGGAGGCCCGCTGGCTTAGCTCAAGCTTGTGGTCGATACGGTTAGCGAGCAGGTTCAGCGTTTCGGCGATGTCCCCCACCAGCTCCAGATCCGGCACGTAGTTACGCTCTTCATAGGCGGGCAGCACGTCAATGTGCACCAGCGTAGCGTCGCCGCTGTTCCACATAGAAGGCTCGTACTCCACCGGGCTGTAGCCGATGCAGATAATCAGATCCGCCAGATGCAGCAGCCGGTCGCCCGCCTGGTTGTTGAACAGACCGACGCGTCCGGCAAAGCGGGTGAAGTGCTCCTGGTTCACCGCCCCGGCGGCCTGATAGGTGCTGGTAACCGGAATACGGCTTTTCTCCAGCAGCTTGCGCAGCGCGGCGCTGTTCGCGGGCTGGCTCGCCATCAGCCCCAGCAGGATGACCGGGTTTTTGGCGTTTTCAATCAGCTTCGCCACGTCGTTGATGGCAGATTCCGGTGCCGGGCCCATCAGCGCGGGACCGCTGGCGGGTAAAATCGCCCCCGTGGCGGGCTGGTCGACAATATCCTGCGGCAGGCTGACGAACGCGCCCCCCGGCCTGCCGTGCTCGGCGGCGCGAAACGCGTTGGACACCACCTCGGCAATCGCGTCCGGCGCACTCACCTCCACGGCGTATTTGGTGACCGGGCTGAACATGGCGACGGTGTCCATGCTCTGGTGCACCAGCTTGGCTTTATCCGCCCGCTTCACCGCCCCGCCCAGCGCCACCACCGGGTCGCCTTCGCTGTTGGCGGTGGCAATGCCGGTGATCAGGTTCGAGCAGCCCGGCCCGGAGGTCACCAGCGCCACCCCGGCTTTACCGGTCAGCCGCCCTACCGCCGCCGCCATAAACGCCGCGTTGGCCTCGTGGCGTACCGGAATGATCTTGATGGAGGAGTCCAGCAGGGAGTCAAAGACTTTGTCGATTTTCGCGCCGGGGATGCCGAAGACCTGCTTCACGCCCTGCGCTTCCAGCTGGCCGACAACCAAATCGGCGCCGTGCGCCCACTGACGTGACTGTTTCTCACTGTTCACGGTAGTTCTCCTGTTAGTTTTCGACGGCGCGGATAGCCGCATCAAGGTTGCTGGGATGAAGGTTGGCCTGTAAAAATGCGCTGTCGGCGGGCAGGTCGATCATCAGCTTGTGAATTTCACCGAAGGTGAGCACGCCGCTCTCCAGCTGGTAGTCGAGCAGATGGCCGCCGCCCTGTCGGTCGTCGGTGATGAAATGCTCGTGATAGCCCGCCACGTTGATACCCTGCATGTGCTGCGGGGTGCGGAACCCGACCAGCACGCCCTCGCGCTGGTTAAAGCGGAACACCGGCTGGTCGTCCAGCACGTCGGTCATCGCCCGGTACGGCGGCGTCTGGCGCGGTACGGTGCGGGTGTGCGCGTGGCGGAAATTGCCGTCGATGCGCAGCGCGCAGAACAGGTTGTCGGAGGGGATTTGCTGGTCGATCACGTCGTGGATCTGCTGACGGCTGACCGGCCCGTCGAAGGTTTTGCGGTACTGGGGCTGGAACCAGGTCATCACCGCGAACGGCGTTTTTTGCTCCGGCTTCGCGGCGCGGGCGCTGCCGTCGGCGCGCAGCTGGTACACCTGGCTGCTGAAGGCAATCATTTCGCCGTCCAGCTCGTTAAAGGTGCCGAGGCCAAAATCGCCGTGTGCCAGCAGGTCGGCGATGGTGGACTCCCCTTCGTAGACGCCGCTTAACAGGGCGCTCATTAGCGATGTCTGATAGATCACGCTGTCAGGATGCTGAGCAGAGAACCCGCGCAGGGTCTCGCACAGGCTGGCCTCACAGTCGCAGGCAGAAGAATGCTCCATCATGCTCGTCCTCTTCAACTTTATTTAGAAAGGTTAAATAAATGTTGACCCGATTCAGCAGAGAGTTCCAATATAGAAACCATGCTGGTTTGAGACGTTTTAGATATGGAACTTCGTTATCTGCGCTATTTTGTCGCGGTTGCACGCGAGCGACACTTCACCAGGGCGGCCGAAGCGCTGGGTATTTCACAACCTCCTCTGAGCCAGCAGATCAAACGGCTCGAAGAGGAAGTGGGCACGCCGCTGTTCAGGCGTCTGACGAGAGGTGTGGAGCTAACCGAAGCGGGAGAAGCCTTCTACGAGGACGCCTGTAAGATCCTGGCGCTGAGCGACGCCGCGCTGGAGAAAGCCCGGGGCATCGCGCGCGGGCTGAACGGCAATCTGTCGATTGGCATCACCAGCTCCGACGCTTTTCATCCCAAAATTTTTGCGCTGATCCGCCAGTTTCAGGTGCAGAACATGGCGGTACAGGTTCACCAGGTGGAAGCCAATATGTCGTCGCTGACGACGATGCTGGCGGAGGGTGAACTGGATATCGCCTTCGTGCGCCTGCCGTGCGAGAGCAGCAAGGTGTTTGAGTTAAAAATCCTTGACCGGGAGCCGATGGTGGTGGCGCTGCATCGCGATCATCCGCTGGCGGCGTGCGATTCGCTGGCGTTAGAACAACTGCGGGATACGCCGGTGGTGCTGTTCCCGCAGGAGGTCGCGCCGGGCCTGTTTGATCGCGTTTACGGTTGCTGCGAGCGGGCCGGGATTGACGTGCAGCGCGCGCTGCAGTCGTCGCAGCTTTCATCCTCCCTGAGCATGGTTTCCGCGGGCGGTGGCTTCGCGCTGGTGCCGAAATCGATGGCGGCCATTTCACCGCCGAATGTGACCTATCATGCGCTAAGCTCACCGGAGCTCTATACCGATATCGCGCTCTGCTGGCGACGCTTTGAACGCTCGCGGACGGTGAAGCGGTTTCTGGCGATGATGAGCGAGGGGTGACGACAGCGCGGCGGTGCCCGGCGGCGCTTCGCTTGCGCGGGCCTACGGTTCGTGTCGCTGTTGGGGCTTTGGATTTTGTAGGCCGGGTCAGGCGTAGCCGCCACCCGGCAATGCCGTTCTGGAAGCCACCTCGCAAACCTGCAAGCAACCTGATGTAATTCAGGGGTATCCCCTTTCCTTCCTTTTTTCGCCGCCGTAAAGTGCCTGCGTTGCGGCACATCCGTAACCGGGCGTAGGAACCCGTTAAACATGACACGGCAATTATTTTTGTCGCGACAGCGCTCATCCCGTTAAAATACGGTCGCGCTGGCGGAGCAACCGGAAGGTTGGCCGTTAGTCATGTGCGGTATTCCTACCTCCGTCAGCGCTACCACCCATGAGCGTAGGAACTTATGTGGTGGTCTGGAGTATGTTTAAAAAGGAAAATCACATGACAACTATCCCTTCCCTGTCTTACGCGCTTTCTGAGGAAAGTGCTGTTCATCATCTTCTCCTCCTGCAACTGCCTGAGTCTGCGGATCTCTTTGAACTGGCTGACGCCTGCACTGCGTATGTGAGCGTGCTGGTTGAAACGGACGACACAGTGACATTCACCACGCTTTGCGAGCGCCTGCTGGCTGCGCTGAAACGGCTGCGCAAGAGTTGTGACTCGGAACTTCCGCCGTATCTGGTCGAACGACTCATTGCGGGAGAAAAGATCGCCTCCTGCGTGCCGGAATGCTGGCAAGAAACGGCGCTACAGGTGGATTATGCCGTGGCGTTAACGCTGGCAGTAATGGGCGGGACGTTACCTGCGAGCGTGGCGAAAGAACTCACCGGGCTGCTGCATGATATGGTCTGGCTGCTGGCGGAGTTTGTGAAGGAGCCTTATATAACGGCACACTGAGGCGGATGATGGGAGGCCGGGATTCTGCTGGGTAAAAAGCAGGACTTTGGCCTTACTCAAAGTACAGAGTTGTTTGTTGAATGTCCATTAGGAGCGTGTAGCAGACAATAAAAGCTATCATCTATAGTTTAAGTGCTAGAGAAGCTCATAATTTGTACATCTCATTTTCAACATCCCATTATTGTTTTATGATTCATTTGTAATTTTTTATGATGGAATCAAACGGATGAATCAGAAAGCATGGTCTTTTAAAGCAGTAGGTAATGATGATCTCCGGTACTTTGGGAATAATGGTTATCACGATGACTCAACTAGTTTTTACCAATATGACAATTTTGTACCAAACCATAAGCAAGTCAAAAAAGGAGATATTGTCATAATAACTGACAGGAATAACGTTCTGGGTATATCAGTTATAGATAATTTATCATCTTCCCCATATTTAAAAGCTCGTAACCGATGCCCATATGAGAATTGCACACCAGCAAAATTGACCCTTCGAAAATCAAGAAACCCAAAGTGGCGATGTAGCAATAATCATGAATTTGAGCAGCCCAAAGTAGAAAACGTGCCGGCACTCAAATTTAAAGCTGAGTATAAGCACAACTACATGCCCATTAATTCTATCTCCATGATGGATTTAGTATCTCATACACCGCGTTACAACGTCCAAAGTTCAATTCAAGAAATTGATTTTGAATGGGCAAGTACTCTATTTAGTGGCATCATTCAGTTGGAGCCTTCTGAAGCTGACATTGATGATACTTGTCTCGATGTAGATGATCAGCGCAATGCAGTTTTACGGCAAATTAAGCAAAGGCGAGGACAAAAAAGTTTCCGTGACAATTTGTTAAATCAAGAAGCAAAATGTGCAGTAAGTGGCTGTGAAATAGTTGATATCCTCGAAGCGGCACATATCACCGCATACAAAAATGATACACATAATCATGTCAGCAATGGACTATTATTGCGCTGTGATATGCATACTCTTTACGATCTGGACCTATTTGCAATCGAACCGAATTCATTCGTAATTTACTTTTCCCCACAGATCAAAGATAAAGAGTACATAAGATACCATGGTAAAAAGTTGCATGTAACGTATAAAGTTAACTACGGAGCTCTTGTCGAAAGATGGAAAAGGTTTACTAAAAAATATGATTTAGATGAAGTTAACTCGCTAAATCTTATCATAAATAGTTAAACAACATTCTCAATAAAGTTTATATTTAGTTAAGCGGTTACCATGTTTATAGTCCACTCTTAACCAAGAGTGGACATGATTTAATTCCATCAATTCCTTCAAGAGCGAGGAAGGGTCGTTTCTGGATTAAGTGCATTAACCATAATTATATTTATCACTCCAGTATTGCCGATGACTTTGCAAATGATTGATTAACGGCCAGTCTTTCTTATCTTTTGGCAATCTAAGGTACCTACCATCTAACTCTGCATATTCCGTCCCAACGAGCTGTTCAGATATTCTTATTTTTAGCTCGACATCAATCCAGAGCAAACCACGATCAAATAAAGTATGAATATCTGTTTTCAATAATAAACCATGCTGGGCGCGGGTATGCCAGGAACCGGCATAAGGTGTTATATGAGCAGCCTCTAGTAACACCTGGATAGAACAACCTGTTACCGCACATCTGCCGTCATAAGCTTCGATTAGTTTTCGTCTAAATACGGGCTGTCCTTCCCGAACAATGACTTCACGTAAAGCCTTTAGACGGATGTCACCTTCATCCTCCGGCGACTCCGTGAATAATTCATTCCTCATTTCAAGTACTAACCGATCATATGGCCTTGAGGCAGCAATCTGAACTGGCGTTCTCCCATCATCGCCAATATCCCATATACCGTGCAGTTCTTGGATATATAGTTCATACCGTGTATTTCGTAGGTTTCCTGTACGAAACAACACGTCGTATGGATTGCCCTGGTCGGTACGAGCGCTTTTACGGCTACCAAGATATCGATAACGTGAATTGCTATTAACAGTTAATGCATCCAGTTGAATGCGAATCTCGGTTTCTTTCAGAGTGGCGTTGCTGTTACGGATCCACTTAACAATATTTGCAGCAGAGGCGGAACCGAGTTGTGTCACGGCATACCATACACGTAGATATTGTGGATAGTGCATTTCTTCAGGGATGATACCCGACTCACTAGCAACAAATGTTGAGAAATTATGATGACGCATCCACTCTCCCCATTGGCGAGAATGTGTACTAATACCTATACGATGTGGTTCGCGTTTACCAATTTCGTCATTAAATTCCTGTCGGGAGGGGGCTCGGCCTAGTTTCTCATAAAGTTCATCACAACACTCCCATACAGCCCGTACCAACGGCCCTTGTGGATATCCATCTTTGCGCAGATTCATAAGTATTCTCCGTCAACGAGCTTATCCTGAGATGAGTGATATGCAACTCTGGCATAAAATGCGCCATAATTCATCAGGCTTTTATGAGCGATAAGCGGAAGTTCGCAGTCTTGCCGCTGTATCCTGTTCGAATAGCCAATCACTAGTGTAGTGGTTTAAATCGACGAGGTACTCGCGACAAGAGATTTCTTGTTTGTCAGTAATGCTATTGTTCTTTATCAGGGAGGTGATGAGTGGAAGATATACTTTTTGTGATGAGCTGGATTAAGGATCATCATGTGGTGTCATTAACTTTTGGAGTCTTATCTGCAATTTTATGGATTAAATCTGCCACAGCAAAAGTAGAGCTAGGCAAAAAAATTGTCATGGTCACATATGAAGAGCCCGAACTTAATGTAAACCTCCATGATTTCTTCGCCACTGCGCGGCTTCAATCTAAGTACAATTCATTTGCGGCATTGTCTGCGGCTGCAACAGCGCTATCCCAGATTCTTGGTTTGTAATGCAGGCCTGCCCCCATTGATTAATATCCAGTGGTATTGGCCCTGTCCGCTCCTGGCACGGAGCGGACAGGGTAACTGGGTTGGAGGTCCGCTCTGAGCGATCTGCGGACACTACTAACAGCGTTCTGTGTGAATCAACGCGGAGCAGGTCAAGGCAAGAAGTCTCTGGTAAGTCGGGTCCTTAACGGAAAGCGCACGCTAACGCTGGATCATATGCGCGCGCTGGCGAAGCGTTTTGGCGTGCCGGTGGGTGCATTTATGGGGAATTGATTTGGATGGAATTCTACTAGGTATTAAGAAAAAAGTGACGCAGCCATCCTATTTGACGTTAAACGTTGGCTCAACATTTGCGCCATCTGCTCGAAATGGCTCGCCTACATTATCAGAGTAGTAACGAGGATAAATATATAGCGGCTATAACCTTACGGTAATGCAACGTGCTTGTCGGTCACCTACCGCGGCGCACAGTTCAGGTCGGTGTTGAACCAGTAAATGTTACAGCTGTTCTGGTCACCAAGATGTTCCCCTGCGCCAGCGGGATCCAGGTTTCATTCAGGTCGTAAATGTAAGTACGACATAGGCCAGCATCCTGCAGCAGGCGGTAATCCTGCCACAGGAATGGGTCTAACCGATCGGATAGACATAATTAAATTTTATAAAAATGCTGTTTCGCCACTACCAATTTTCTTCACTTCAAGCCCTTTAAATTTGATGCCAATCCCATGTTCCTCATCTAAGTTGGTCGAGAACATGAACCCAAATTCATTGTCCTCATCTGGGGATAGATAAACTTTCAGCAAAATCAAGTCTTTTGCATCCGCACCATAAATACGCTTGCTATATGCTTGGGTTTCAGTTGCGATTTTCTCGAAAAAATCTTTCTGTTTCTTAATAAGAAAATCGATGTCTTTTTTCATTTTTTCATCGACCGAATCAGATTCAAGGTTTATGCACTGGACGAGAGAAGGACCAAATACCGATAATACTAAATCTACTGAAATACCTTCATCGTCTTCATAAAAATCCAGTTCAAGTGACATTGCGCCCCCTATTTTATTTGCAACTCAATGAGTTGGCTGTTTTCTTAGTTTCAAAAGACTCGTACTTAACCCCGTGATATTTTCAAATTGACCTATAGAACCTCAATGCGAGAAAGACACAACGAAGTACAGTAATTTTTTCTCTAATGAAACATTAACCATCAGGGGATAAAAAAAGAGCCGGTAAGGATTATTTCCCAACCGACCATTTACAATACATAAGTTACTTTCTTGAGAACGGGAAAAGACATTCCCTAAAAGAAGCTTCCTTCACTTCACTTTGAAATTCTCGACCATTTTCAAGTTCTAATTTATCTAATTTAGCCAAAACAAACCTTTCGTTCTCAGCATGACCTTTATTATAAAAATCAATAGATTGCTGCCCTAAATCATCAATCTCTAATAGTTTAGAAAAAATAGAGTTAATCAGAGGACTACCTGCATACATTACAGACTCGGTTTCCTCACATGAAAATTTTAAATACATTATCGCTTTTTTTAAGGCGACTACTTCACTTTGACTTAAAGTCAATTTTTTTTCTCGGTTATCAGCCACATCTACCTCCTCTAGACTTTATTTGTTCCTGATTCATCTTCAGTCGTTGCTCATAAGGTAAATGGGATACAATATCATAAGGATTTTTACCTGCATGAAGTACCTCACCTAATTTCAACCGGCCTGAATGAATGTATTCTAATTCGGAACTCTGGATAATGTTACCCATTTGGGAATTATCAGCTTTGAATATAATTGAATAGTCGCCACGTCCTGCATGTAATGGATCGTTAATGAAAATATCTCTCATTGCATCCTGAGGTGACATTAATATATCAGTAACATAAACCTTACCTTTTGAGTTAGGTTCAATAACTCCGGTATTCATGATGCGATCTAAGCCAGCCTTATCCGTATAATGGATAAATACATCTTCCCCGCTTAAGCCCCAAGGATCGATCCAAGATAGCGGATTCGGCGCATACTGATAAAGGTTCCACCCGCCATTCAACCCAATCGGATCCTGCACAATAAACCGCCCGACCTGCGGGTCGTAGTAGCGGAACAGGTTATAGTGCAGCCCCGTTTCACCATCCGCATACTGCCCGGCGTAGCGAAGCGGCTGGCGCGCCATCGCCGTGCGATTCACAACCCGTGAGAACCCTTCGCTCTGGTGGCGTACCTCGCCAAAGCTGCCGTACTGGCCGCTCCAGCGCACCGCGCCGCGCTCGTCGGTCACTTCCAGCGGCGCGCCGTTCAGGTCGGTGTTGAACCAGTAAATCTCACCGCTGCTCTGGTCACGAAGATGATCCACCCGCGCCAGTGGGCTCCAGGCCTCATTCGGATCGTATACATAGGTGCTGCACAGCCCGCTCTCCTGCTGCTCCTGCAGCAGGCGGTAGCCCTGCCACAGGAAGCGGGTGTCGGTGGTGCCGTGCGTCGTGGTGACGATTTTGCGCGTGCGGCGGCCCAGCGCGTCGTAGTGATAGCGCGCCTCAAACCGCCCTTCCGGCCCGGTTCCCCGGGCGGACACCAGACGGTTCTCGGCGTCATACGCATAATGCTGTTCATACAGCCCGTTGCGGCGGCTGACCAGGTTACCCCAATGGTCGTATTTCATGAACAGCGCCTGCCAGTGCTGCAGGCGGTTATCCGTGACCGGTACCGCATCGTCACTGGCGGCGAGGTTATCCGCGGCGTCGTAGCTGAACTGCGCGCGGCTGTGCCCCTGTCGGGCCTCGTAGTGCTTCAGCAGGCGCCCTTCGGCGTCGTAGCCGTAGTCAACCTCACCGCGCAGGGTGTCGCTGACGCCGGAAAGCTCACCGCGCGCGGTATAGCGATACAGGCGTTCCAGTATCGCCTGCTCCGGCAGGGTCACGTCCGTGCTCAATTCGCTGCGCTGCAGGGTGCGTCTGCCGAGGCTGTCATACTGACGGAGCTGCTCGCGCGCGCCCTGGGTGCGGCGAACTTCACGGTGCAGGCGGTCGCGGGTGAACTCTGTCACCAGCTGCTGCCCGAAGCGGATGGCGCTGACGTGGCCGGAGCCGTAGTGCAGCCAGGCCAGCTTTTGCTCGCCGGGCAGCGTCAGGCCGGTCAGGTTGCTCAGGGCATCCCATTCGTAGCTTACCTCACCGTTAATACCGGACTCGCTCAGCACGCGCCCGGCGGCGTCGTGGCGGTAAGCGATCTCATCGCTTTCGATACCCAGGGCAACGCCTTCAGCGGTTGGCGTGCGGCGGATGCGGGCGATCTGGCCGCTCAGGTCGCGGAAGTAGCGGTACTCCGCGTGGCGCTGAGTGCGCCCGATCAGCAGGCCGCTGTCGTCATAGCTGAACTGCTGGACGCGACGGGCGATGCCGCCGTCGGCGGCAGGCCGGCCGTTTTCTTCGAGCGCGCAGAGGAACCCTCGCGCGTCCCATTCCATATGGCGCACGGTCTCGTCCGGGCGCGTTTCGCTGAGCGGGCGACCCACGGCGTCGTAGGTGAAGCGATATTCCCCTCCGTTGCCGTTATCGAGTCGCAGCAGGTTACCGCGCGGGTCGTAGCGCCACTGGCGCACGCGGCCAATACGGTCGGTAAGGCTGACCGGGAGGCCGAGCGCGTTATAGATCCAGCTCACCTCGCTTTCCAGCGGGTCGCGCCAGCCCGTGAGCTGGCCGCGTTCGTTCCACACCAGCGCCTCGCGGCTGCCGTCCGGGTGGATAACGGCGCTCAGCAGCCCGGCGTTGTTCCACTCCCGGCGCGTAATGTTCCCTTCCGCATCCTCGCTGGCAATCAGCTGCCCGAAGCGGTCGTAGGTGAAGCGGGTCACGCTGCCGGAGCAGTCGGTGCGCTGCGTCAGCAGCCCCAGGTGGTTCCAGACCAGGCGCACCACGCCGCCCGTGGCGTCGGTGATGCTCTCCGGCAGGTTTTCTTCTTCGTCGGGATAGCGATACGCGGTGGCGCTACCGGCCGGATCCGTCTCCGAGAGCAGGCGACCGCGAAGATCGTACATGGCCTGCGATGAGGTGCCGTCCGGGTACACCGTGTGGGTGATGCGGTCGGTCAGACGATACCAGTGATACTCCGTGCGGCGGCCCGCCGGATCCGTCTCGCTGGTCATGCGGCCGTATTTGTCCCACGTGCTGCGGCGCATCGCCCCGCCGGGCAGGATGACGTCGCAGAGCTCGCCGTCGCGGTAAACAAACGTCGTCTGGCGACCGTCGTAATCCGTGAAGCGCGCGACGTTGTCATCGTCATCCACCAGCCAGTGCGCCTGCGCGCCGTCTTCGCGGGTCGCACGGCGGGTGCCGTTATCAAAATCGTATTCGAACGTCAGCTGTTCGCCGCCGCTGTGGCGGAAGCCGACCACGCGCGGCAGACCGTCAATCTCCCGCCAGCGGTATTCGCTCAGCAGGCCGTTGGCGTCCTCGTGGGCGCTCATCAGCCCGTCCTGCCAGCGGAAGCGTCGGCGCACGCTACCGCCCCGGCCGGTCACACTGACCAGCTGGCGCTGTTCATCATAAGCGTAACTGACCAGGCAGATCTCGTCATCCAGCCAGGCGCCGACGAGCCTGTCGCGGTCGTAGCGGCAGACCACGCGCTGGCCCGCGCTGTCGGTCAGGGCATGCAGGGTATTATCCGCATTCCACTCGAAGAGGATAGCGTTGTCGCAGGGTTCAGAGATGCGCTGAAGCAGCGACGGGGCATCCTCCCGCAGCGGCGCATAGTGCCAGCGCTCGCCGCTGACGTCATACACCGACCAGCTGTCGTCCTGGTGGTGTTCAAGCCAGTTCTTTTCGCTTTCACAGTAGGTGCGCATCCCTTTCGGGACCTTCGGGAAGGCGACGTAATCGCCGGACGGCGCGCGCCACACCAGGCCGTCCTGATAAGGCTCCAGGCGGCTTTCCCAGAACAGGCTCCATCCGCGGCCCAGCACGCTGTCGCCGGGGTTGCCGCTGCGCCAGTAGCGCTGCCAGCGCACAGGAAGACGGGAAGGCAGGATGAAGTCCAGCTCATCATCCCCGCTGAGAAACTTCTGTCCGCTGACGATATCCACCGGGCGGGCGATGATCCCCGCGGCGGCCACGCCGGTCATCAGCGTGCCGGCGCGGCAGGCGATACGGGCCAGCTTGTTGATCCCGGGGATTTTCCCCAGCAGCTTAGAGAGCGCCCCGACTTTGCCGGCGGCACCGCCCCACCCGCCAATCAACCCGGCGAACAGCAGGGTAAGATCGGAGACTTTATACAGCCACTCGGGGACTTCAGACTGAATGGGCAGGGTTTGCTGCGGATCGCCGCCGATAATGACGTTGTCCGAACCGGTCATCACCTTGGCATCGCAGGTGGTGCGATCCCCGATGCGGGCCGCAGGCAGGCCGTTAATGGAAACACGCGAGGAGCCTTCGGCCATCTGCTGCGAGCCGTCGTCAGAGCACTTTACCGCGCTGTCCGTGGCCATGGCGGCGGGTTTACCGTTGATAAACACATTGGGCGAGCCGGAGGTGATGACGCCTTTCTTCGTCATGCTGGATGCCCCGGCGTCCGCGATGCTGTCCCGGGCGGCGGTTGCCAGCTCCCCGGTGTAGTATCCCACGGCCAGGCTGGCGCCGACGAGCAGGACGCCCACGCCAAGGCAGGATGCGCCGAGTCCCGCAATAAACATCGCCCCCGCCAGAATGCCCCCGGCGGCGGCAATCAGGCCCCCGACAATCGTTCCGGCAATCATCCCGGCCAGCGCACCGGAGTGGCCGATATCATCACCTACGCGTGCAGCCTCAAACATAACAACGGTCCCTGGTGTTAATGGTGGAAGCGGAAGCTCCTGAGAAGATCGCCAAACAGCGCGCCGTCGGCATCGCCCGGCGCGCGAGTGCAGGTCATGGTGAACACCAGAATTTTATCGTTCTCGACGTTAAATACGGCCTGCTGCTGCCAGATGCGTTTCCCGTCGCGCAGGTAGCTTGCATGGACGGTTTCACCCTGCAAAAGGCCGTCGCCCAGCGTCGCGGCGCTGCGCTCATCCTGCTTCCAGCCCTTGATGTGTTTTGCCATCAGGGCGAGCTGGCGATCGATATACGCGGCAAGCGCTTCGCCGGGGTTGAGGGCATCGCGGGAGATGTTGAACGCTGGCGCATCCGCAGCGGGCGGCGCGAATACGTTGACGGTACGATCCTGATAACCTTCAGGAAAAGCGATCAGTCCTTCACTGAAAAGGCACTGCGAAGTTGGTTCTGACATTGAGCGGGTCCCACCACATTTTTTCAGAAGCGGTAAGTTTCGCATATGTGTTTAAGGCTGACTATCCCCAGATTATTGCTCCGCGGACACCCTCGCCGAACGGAAAAACAGCGGCCGTTAGCCCGGCCCCTCGCTCCCCGTCGCCAGCAGCGGCACCACCACGTCGCTGATGGGCACCGCAATGCCATGTTTGCGGCCGTAGCGCTGGATGACGCCGTTACGGATATCCCACTCCATCGGGCGATCCGCCTGGCGGTCGGCGAGAATCGACGTACCCAGGTCCTCAGGCGCTTGCTGGAAGTTCGTCAGGATCTCCTGCGCCACGTCATCGTTCAGCTTCGCCCCCTCAGCGCGGGCGACGGTCAGCCCTTCGCGCAGGTAGGCCAGGGCCAGCTCGCTGATATCCTCGCGCCTGAACATCCCGGCGCGGCGGTTGGCCAGCACCATCAGCCCGGCGACCGCGTTTTGCAGCAGCTTGCGCCAGGCGACGGTGGGGAAATCTTCCGAGAGCTCAACCGCGCAGCGCGTATTACGAAGCGCTTCGACCACCCGCTGCGCCTGCGGCGCGTCCGGCAGCGTCAGTCGCGGTTTGGCGCGCAGCCAGACGGAGGCATCCGGCTCGCGCTGCGCCGGGAACCAGACCACCGACGGCAGCACCATTGCGCCACTGACCAAAGGCTCAAGCTGCGCCTTCTGCTCTACGCCGTTTTGCAGCGCGCAGACCACGGTATTTTCATCGCACAGCGCGCGCAGCCACCCGGCGCTGTCGGAATTTTGCGTCGTTTTTACCGCCACAAAAACAAGAGCTGCGGGGCGAGTAATGACGGACGGATCGGTGAATACCGGCCCAGGCACCACCGTTTCACCCTCGTCGTAGCGCAAACGCAGCTCAGGATGCGCGGTGCGTCCGCACAGCAGCGGCGTGCGGCCCGCGTCATGCAACACCGCGGCAATGGTGGTGCCAATCGCACCGGGACCAATCAGCGCAATGGTTGGATGGTCAGACATGAGTCACTCCCCTTTTGCTAAGCCTGCTATCAGTTATACCACCCTGAGACGAGCGCGCCACACCCGTTGTCTATACTCAACATTCACAGACAACGGAGTGCGCCATGCCTTTACCTGATTTCAAATCCTCTGAACCGTTCACCCTCGGCATCGAACTCGAACTGCAGGTGGTTAACCCGCCGGGCTACGATCTGAGCCAGGACTCCTCCGCGCTCATTGCCGCCGTCAAAGACGACATCAAAGGCGGCGAAGTCAAACACGACATCACCGAAAGCATGCTCGAAATCGCCACCGGCGTGTGCCAGAACATCGACCAGGCGGCGGCACAGTTCTCGGTGATGCAGCAGAGCATCCTGCGCGCGGCGGCGGATCAGCACATTCAGATCTGCGGCGGCGGGACGCACCCGTTCCAGAAGTGGCAGCGTCAGGAGGTGTGCGACGACGAGCGCTATAACGTCACGCTGGAGCGCTTTGGCTACCTGATTTTGCAGGCAACGGTGTTCGGACAGCACGTGCACGTCGGCTGCCGGACCGGGGATGACGCCATTTATCTCCTGCACGGCCTGTCGCGCTTCGTGCCGCACTTTATCGCCCTGGCGGCCGCCTCGCCGTACATGCAGGGCACCGATACGAAGTTCTCCTCGTCGCGGCTCAACATCTTCTCCGGGTTCCCGGATAACGGCCAGATGCCGTGGGTTAACAGCTGGCAGGAGTTCGAAGGGCTGTTTCGCCGCCTGAGCGCTACCAGCATGATCGACAGCATTAAAGATCTGCACTGGGACATCCGCCCCAGCCCGCACTTTGGTACCGTCGAGGTACGGGTGATGGATACCCCGCTGACGCTCGGCCACGCGATTAATATCGCCGGGCTGATCCAGGCGACGTCCCACTGGCTGCTGACCACGCGGCCGTATAAGCATCAGGAGCGGGATTTTCTGCTGTACCGCTTTAACCGTTTTCAGGCGTGTCGCTACGGGCTGGAGGGGGTTCTGACGGACGTGCATACCGGCGAGCACAAAACCGTGGCGGAGGATATCGCCTGGCTGCTGGAGCAGGTGGCGCCGTCGGCCGAGAAGCTCGGCGCAACGAGCGCCATCAAGGAAATTGCCCTGCTGTTAAAGCAGGGCAAGAGCGAGGCGCAGCGCATGCGGGACTTCATCGCCGACGGCGGCTCGCTGATTTCTCTGGTTCAGAAGCACTGCGAGCTGTGGGCGACGAGTCCGTAAGGCCGTGGCCACACTCGCGCAGGCGCTGGAACAGCACGAACAGCGCGGGGATAAACACAATCCCTACCACGGTTGCCACCAGCATGCCGCTGAACACCGTGGTGCCAATGATGCGGCGGCTCTGAGCACCCGCCCCGGTCGCCAGCATCATCGGCAGGACGCCGATGATGAACGACACGGCGGTCATCATCACCGCGCGGAAGCGGCGCGATGCCCCTTCCCGCGCGGCATCGACAATCGCCATCCCGTCCATCCGCCGCGCGCGGGCGAACTCCACGATAAGAATCGCGTTTTTCGCCGCTAACGCGATCAGCAAGACCAGACCGATCTGCACGTACACGTCGTTGGCGTAGCCCGCCAGCCATAGCCACACCAGCGCCCCGCCGATGGCGAACAGCACCGAGAGCATCACGCTCGCCGGGAGCGTCCAGCTCTCGTACTGGGCGACGAGGAACAGCCACGCCATCACCACCGCCGCCAGCACAATCCATACCGCCTGGTTGCCGGTCTGCTGCTCCTGATACGACATGCCGCTCCAGGCGTAGTCGTACCCGGCAGGCAGGCTCTGCGCCAGAATTTCGCCCATCGCCGCCATCGCGGTGCTGCTGCTTACCCCTTCCGCTGCCGAACCGCTTACCGATACCGACGGGAACTGGTTGTACTGCTGAATAAATGGCGCGCCGACGGTCGGCGTGATGGTGACGAGGTTGCTCAGACGCACCCGCTCGCCGCTGTTGCTGCGCACGAACAGCTCGCTGATTTGCTCCGCGCGCTCGCGCCACTGCATCTCGTTCTGCATCACCACGTGGTAAACGCGGTTGTTGACGCTGAAATCCCCGGCGCGGGTGCCGCCGAAGGCGGTTTGCAGGCTGCTGAAGATGCGCGACACCGGCACGTCGAGCCGGGCCGCACGCTCGCGGTCAACGGTCAGCGTCAGCTGCGGCACGTTGCTGCTCCAGGTGGTGAACACGCGGCTCAGCTGCGGATGCTGGTTGGCTTTCGCCAGCACCTCACGCGTGACGCGCTCCAGCTCCGCCGGGCTCTGCCCCGCCTGCGCCTGAATGCGCAGGTCGAAGCCAGAGGCGTTGCCCAGCCCCGGCAGCGTCGGCGGCGCGAAGGTCATGATGGTCGCTTCCGGCAGGGCCAGCAGCTGGCGCTGAAGGGTGCCCATCACCTCGTCCAGCGGCGGGCGCTCGCTCCAGTCCTTCAGCATGATGGAGATAAACCCGCCGTTCGACGCGCTGGTGCCGTTAAGGATGTTAAACCCGGAGACCTGAATCACGTCTTCCACCGCCGGGTTTTTAGCGATCAGCTCGCGCGCGGAGGTCATCACCGCTTCGGTGCGCTCCAGCGAGGCCGCCTCCGGCAGCTGGACGCTGGCGAAGAAGTAGCCCTGATCTTCCTGGGGCAGAAAGCCCTTTGGCATCGACATAAAGCTGAACGCCACCACTGCCGCCGCGCCTGCGGTGGCCAGCAGCGCCAGCCACGGACGCCGGTTGAACACGCTCACTATCCGGGTGTAAAGCGTGCGCGTGGCGTCCAGCCCACGGTTGAACCCACGGAAAATCGCGGCAGGCTTCGCCGGACGCGGGCGCAGTAGCATCGCGCAGAGCGCGGGCGTCAGGGTCAGCGCCACCAGGCTTGAGAGCGTGACGGCGGTGGAGAGCGTCACCGCGAACTGGCGGTACAGCTCGCCCACAATTCCCGGCAGGAGCGCCACCGGCACAAACACCGCCAGCAGCACCAGCGTGGTAGCAATCACCGGCCCGGCAATCTGGCGCAGCGCCAGCGCGGTCGCTGCCGTGCGGCTCTGCCCTTCCGCCATCAGGGTTTCGACGCTCTCAACCACCACGATGGCATCATCCACCACCATGGTCAGCGCCAGAATAATGGCGAACAGGCTCAGCGTGTTGGCGGAGTAGCCGAGCGCGTAGAGCACCGCAAAGGTGCCCACCAGCGACACCGGAATGGCGAGGGCGACAATCAGCGTCGCGCGCCAGCTTTGCAGGAACAGGGAAACGACCACCACAACCGCCAGCATGGTCAGCGCCAGCGAGACGCCAATCTCTTTAATGGTGGCGGCAACGAAGGTGGTGGTGTCGAATTTTACCTCGTAGACCAGGTCGTCCGGGAAGCGCGTCGAGAGACGCTCCAGCTCCGCGCGCACCGCGTCGGCCACGCGCAGGGCGTTGGCGGACGGCGTTGGGTAGATGCCAAGGTAAGCAGAGTCATGCCCGTTCAGCTGGGCGCCCGAGCTGTAGCTGCGCGAACCGAGCTCGATGGTGGCGACGTCCTTCAGGCGCACCAGCTGGCCCATCTCCCCGGCGCGAATAATGATGTCGGCAAAGTCTTCGGCCTGGCTTAAGCGCCCCAGACCGTTGATGGTCAGCGTCTGCTGCAGGCCATTGAATACCGGTGGCGTACCGATCTGGCCCGCCGCTCCCTGCACGTTCTGCTCGCGCAGCGCCTGCGCCACGTCATCGGTGGTCACGTTCAGGGCGTTCATGCGGTCCGGCCGCAGCCAGATGCGCATGCTGTAGTCGCGCGCGCCGAACATCTGCACCTGCCCCACGCCCGGCAGACGCGACAGCGCCTCGCGCACCTGGGTGCTGGCGTAGTTACTAACGAACAGCGGCGTGTGGGTGTTGTTCGGTGAGTAAAGGCTTACTCCCATCATCAGGTTGGTGGCGCGCTTGCGCACCTGCACGCCGTTTTGCTGTGCCTCGGTCGGCAGCTGCGCCACGGCCTGCGCCACGCGGTTTTGCACGTCGATGGCGGCGAGGTCCGGATCGGTCCCTGCCGCAAAGGTGATGTTCAGGCTGTAGCTACCTTCATCCGAACTGGTGGACTCCATATAGAGCATGTGATCCACCCCGTTAAGCTGCGTCTCCAGCGGCGTGGCGATGGCCTCCGCCACGTCAGCCGAGCTGGCGCCCGGCCAGCTGGCGGACACATTCACCACCGGCGGGGTGATCTGCGGATACTGCTCTACCGGAATGATCCTCAGCGCGATGGCCCCCAGCAGGGTGATGACCAGCGCAATCACCATCGCGAAGCGCGGGCGTTTGATGAAAAACGTCAGCATGATGGCTCCTTAATTGAGTATCTGGACGGCAGCGCCGGGCTGCACGCGCTGCGCGCCGTCGGTAATCGCTCGCTCACCGGGCTTCACGCCGGAGGCAATCTGAAACTGCTGGCCGATCTGGCCGGCCACGTTTAGCGGGCGCCTTTCGGCGTTGCCGTGGGCATTAACGACCCAGGCGAAGAACCCGGCGCCGTTCTGCTGGACCGCGGCGGCAGGCAGCGTCAGCACCGGCTGCTCGCTTGCCGGACGCAAATAGACATTCACGTTGCCGCCGGGCAGCAGCTGGTGGCGCGGGTTAGCAAACTCGGCGCGCAGCATCACGCTGGCGGTGCGCGGATCGATCCGGTTGTCCACGGAGGTAAGTTCCCCGCCGACGCGCTGGCCGTTGCTGTCGATCAGCGCCTGCCAGGCCTGCTTCATGGCGCTGATATCCGCGTGCTGTCCGGCTTTGGTGGCAAACGCGCCCTCTTCCAGCGCAAAGGCGATGCGGATGGGATCGAGCTGCACCACCTCCACCAGCACGCCGCTGGCAGGATTCACCAGGCTGCCCACGTGGAACTGGCTGTGGCCCACGCGACCGTCAATCGGCGAGGTGATGCGGGTGTAGTTCAGGGTGACGCTGCGGGTGTCGAGCCGGGCTTTCGCCTGCTCCAGCGCGGCGCTCGCCACGTCGCGCTGCATGCGGGCATTATCCACGTCGTGACGGCTGATGGCGTTGCTGCTGCCCAGGCTTTCGAAGCGGGAAAGCTGCTGCTGCGCCTGACGCAGCGTGGCTTCGGCGCTTCTCACTTCAGCCTGCGCCAGACGCAGGGCAGCGCGTGGCTCGGCGTCGTCCAGCTCGAACAGCACGTCGCCTTTTTTCACGTACTGCCCGTCGCGGAAGTTGATTTTCGTTATCACGCCTTCCGTACGCGCGCGCAGCTCAACGGTGTGAATGGCTTCGATGCGGCCCGGGATCTGGCGCTCGGCGGCATGGGCGGTCTGCTCCACGGTGGCGACGCGAACGGGGATCGCGGCGGCGAAGACGGGTTGCAGGGTACTGACAAGAAGGGCGAACAGGAGTGGAAGTTTCATGGGAGTACCTCAGCGTTGTTTCTCCCCTCACCCCGGCCCTCTCCCCAAAGGGGCGAGGGTTAGGGTGAGGGGTAAGATTTTCGTTATGCAGCCTTACGGAACCTGCGGGTCAGTCGCTTCTCGATTTCGACGACGAAGAACATCACCCCAGCCACCGCCAGCGTCACGAACCAGTAGCGCAGCGGCAGCGCTTCGGTGCCGAACAGCATCTGCATAAACGGCAGGTAGATAATGGCCGCCTGGAGCAGGAACAGTACGCCCGTCACCAGCCAGATCCCTTTGTTCGCCAGCAGGCCGCGGTTGAGGGAGAACCCTTCGGTGTTGCGGCAGTTAATCATGTACACCCACTGGGCGCAGACCAGCATCTGCAGCAGCACGGTGCGGATGAACTCCGCGCTGTGCCCGCGCGGGGCCAGCCAGGCTTCAAGCGCAAAGGCGGCGATGGCAATCATGGTGCCGACGAAGGCCACGCGCCATACGGCGTAGGCATCCATCACGTGCTGCCCGGTCTGGCGCGGCGGGCGGCGCATGATGTTGCGCTCGGCGGCCTCAAAGGCCAGGCCGAAGGAGAGCGTGGCGGAGGTCGCCATGTTCATCCACAGAATCAGCACTGGCGTTAGCGGAATGATGTTCCCCGCCAGCAGCGCAATCACAATCAGCAGCCCCTGCGCCAGGTTGGTCGGCATGATGAACAGGATGGTTTTCTTCAGGTTGTCGTAAACGCGACGCCCCTCTTTCACCGCGCTGGCGATGGTGGCGAAGTTATCATCCGTCAGGACCATGTCCGCCGCCTCTTTGGTGACTTCCGTGCCCTTAATGCCCATCGCGATGCCGACGTCCGCCTGGCGCAGCGCCGGGGCATCGTTTACGCCGTCACCGGTCATGCCGACGATTTCACCTTTGTCCTGTAGCGCTTTCACCAGGCGCAGCTTATGCTCCGGGCTGGTACGGGCGAAGATGTCATACTTCACCGCCGCTTCCGCCAGCTCGGCGTCGTCCATTTTCTCCAGCTGATAGCCCGTGACCGCCTGCTCGCTGTTGCTGATCCCCAGCATCTGGCCGATGCTCATCGCCGTCTGCGGGTGATCGCCGGTGATCATCTTGACGCGGATCCCCGCCTGCTGGCAGGCGTTAATCGCATCAATCGCTTCCGGGCGCGGCGGATCCATCATTCCGGCAATGCCGAGGAAAATCAGGCCGTGGCTCAGGTCGTCGTGCGTTAACGCCTGTTCGCCGTTCGCCGGCTTGAACGCCGCGGCAACCATGCGCAGCCCCTGACGCGCATAGCGCTCCATCTCCGTTTCCCAGTACGCGCGGTTGAAGGCTTCCGCACCGTTGCGCGTCTGCTGCTGGTTGCACAGGGCGAAAATGACGTCCGGCGCGCCGGTAATCAAAATCTGATCCTCACCGCCAATCTGGTAGTGGGTGCTCATGTACTTATACTGCGAGTCGAACGGAATCTTATTAACCAGCGTGGTCATCACCGGCTCAAGGTTAGCTTTCGCCGCCAGCACCTTCAGTGCGCCCTCGGTCGGCCCACCGGTAATGCCCCACAGGCCGCGCTCGTCCTGAATCAGCTGGCTGTCGTTGCACAGGTCAACGGTGCGCAGGTACTGCTCCAGCACGGTGCCCGGCTGGATCTGCACCGGCTCGTCGCTGCCTTCCAGGTAGATATTGCCTACCGGCTCGTAGCTGTTACCGTCCACGCGGTAGCAGACGTCGGCGGTGATAATGGCTTTTACCGTCATCTCGTTCATGGTCAGGGTCCCGGTTTTATCCGAGCAGACCACGGTCATCGCGCCCAGCGTTTCAACCGTCGGCAGCTTGCGGATAATCGCCCGCTTGCGTGCCATCGCCTGTACGCCCAGGGAGAGGATGATGGAGATAATCGCCGGCAGGCCTTCCGGTACGGAGGCGACCGCCAGGCTGATCAGGGAGAGCAGCAGCTCGCCCATCGGGATCTCGCGGAACATCAGGCTGAAGACGAACAGCGCGGCCATCATCGCCAGAATAATGACGAAGATGGCTTTACCGAGCTTGTCCATCTGCACCAGCAGCGGGGTACGGTGCTTTTCAATGCCTGCCATCATCTGGTTGATGTGGCCGAGTTCCGTATCCTTACCGGTCGCGGTGACCACGCCGACGCCGCCGCCTGCGCTCACGGTCGTCCCGGAAAAAACCATATTGGTGCGGTCGCCCAGCGGTAATTCGCCGCTCAGCGAATTCGTGTGTTTATCCACCACGGTGGACTCACCGGTCAGAATCGCCTCCTCCACGCGTAAATTATGCGCTTCGATTAAACGCATATCCGCCGGAATACGATCCCCCGCGCGCAATACAATAATATCGCCCGGAACTATTTCAGTTGTGGGTATAGTTTCATGATTGCCGTTACGAATAACGCGCGCCTCGCTGGAGAGCATATTGCGAATACTCTTCAGGGATTTTTCCGCATTGCTTTCCTGAATATGGCCAATTAGCGCATTGATGACCGCCACGCCCAAAATTACCAGCGTATCGACCCAGTGACCCATTACCGCCGTTAATACCGCGGCGGCCAGCAGAACGTAAATCAGCACATCGTTAAAATGGGCCAAAAAACGCAGCCAGGCGGGTTTACCTTTTTTCTCCGGCAGCGCGTTCGGCCCTGTTTTTTGCAGACGCGCCTGCGCCTCTGCACGATCCAGACCGCTGGCCTGGCTCTGCACGTGGGTAAGCACCTGCTCTGCGGTCTGCTGGTATGCCAGCCCGCCGGAAGGCGGCACGTTTGGGGAGTATTTTTTTTCGGTCATCATATTTTTCCTTCAATATCCGGTGAACAGAAGCCTGAATTCCTTTCTGGCTTAAATAAATTGATTTTAAAGTCTTGCGGGTAAAATTGATCTACCGCAATATATTTACCACTGGGTTATTCAAAATTGATTAAAATTATTTCGACGAGCTGATTTTTACAAAATATTTCTAAACCAATCCTAAACGAGGGGGAACCATGTTTGGTATTTATCGCGGACGGCGCCTGGCGTTATACATTGTCGCAGCCATTGTTATTGCGACGTTAATTGGATATAGCACCTATATGTTTGTAAAATTATTTTCGTGATGCAGACATTTATTTACATAGCGCGATATTAATTTAATCATCAGGATTAAATTATTCTCCTTCCGCGCATTATTCTTCGGGGGAAGGAATTATTTAATTAAAAAAGGGCCGACGGGTTGATATTGCTTTACGTTAAAGGATGCCGGACAATGACATTTTTAACTGACGATTAACATTACGATGAAACACCCGTTGGAATCGCTGCTGACTGCGGGGGGCATTTTATTGATGGCCCTGATCTCTTGCTTACTGCTACCCGCGCCGTCGCTGGGTCTGGTGCTGGCGCAGAAGCTGGTTCAAACCTTTCATATGGTCGACCTGAACCAGCTCTACACCATTTTGTTCTGCGTGTGGTTTTTACTGCTCGGCGCTATCGAATTCTTCATCCTGCGTTTCGTCTGGCGCCGCTGGTTTTCACTGGCGTCGTAGGCCAATAAAAAAGCCGGGTAGCAGCGATGCCTTACCCGGCCTTTGTTTCGTCAATTTCAATGCGCCCGACTATGGTTCTCTTTGCGGTAAGCCCCGGGCGGCTGATGGAAGGTGCGGGTAAAGATGCGCGTAAACGTCTGCTGCGATTCAAAGCCGTAGCGCAGGCAGATTTCGTACACGCGCTCGTCAGATTCACGCAGATCCCGCGCCGCCAGCAGCAGCTTGCGCTCGCGGATGTAGCGCCCCAGGCTTTCGCCTTTGTACTGCATAAACAGCCGCTGTAAATGCCACTTGGAGTAACCCGCGTGGCGGGCGATCTCTTCGATGCGTAGCGGCTGGTGTAGGTTGTCATCGATCCATTCGACAATCGTATCAATGACCTGAGCGGAAATCGTCATGCTGCTCTCCCCCTCTGTTTCTTGGTTCAACATTATTCCCACCACTCACGAAATTGTTGCGTGCTATCGCTCACCCGGACCGGCTCACCCAGCTCCGGCGTCAGCAGCCGATAATTTTTGTCCTTGCTGGCCCGCGCCAGCTGGATCAGCGGATCGTTCCAGGTGTGTTTCGCCAGCACGAAACGTCCGTTATGCCCCGGCACCACCGCTTTCGCATTGAGGTCCGCCGAGGCCTGCGCCGTTTCATCCGGCAGCATGTGGATGTACTTCCAGTCCTGGTCGTACTGGCCGTTTTCCATGATGGCTAAATCCACTTCACCAAACTGTTCGCCGATGGCCTTAAAGTGCGGGCCATAACCGGAATCGCCGCTGTAGTAGACCTTCTGCTCTCGCGTGACAAACATGAAGCTGCCCCACAGGGTCTGGTCACGCTTAATGCCGCGCCCCGAGAAGTGGCGCGCGGGCAGGACGTGAACCGTCAGCGCATCGCTGATGTGCACCGACTGGTTCCAGTCCCGTTCGTCGATAATCTCAGGCTTCATTCCCCAGTAGCGCAGGTGGGATCCCACGCCGAGCGGCGTGACGACGCGCTTCACCTTCGGCAGCAGCGCCCGGATGGTGGCGTAGTCCAGATGGTCGTAGTGATCGTGCGAGATAATCAGCAGGTCGATTTCCGGCATGCTCTCCGCGCGCCACGGATACTCTCCCGCAAACGCTTTATTGAGGAACGAGAACGGCGCGGCGTAGTTGCCGAGGACCGGGTCGATCAGAATGCGTTTTCCCGCCAGTTGCATATACCACGAGGAGTGGCCGAGCCACACCAGCGTATCCTGCTCCAGAGGCAGGCTCGCCAGATCGGTTTTCACCAGCGGCAGCGGCTGCGCCGGACGAGCGTTTTCGGTTTTACGGGTCAGGAACTGCCACCACGCCACCAGCATGTTTTGCTGCCCGGTAAAGCCAGGCGTCGGGAGCGCGTTGTGGAACTTCCCGTCGCGATAGTGCGGAGAAGCCTCCACTTCCGTAAGCTGCGCACCCTGCGGCGGCTGGCCAAATCCGGCATTCAGAACAAACGGTAAACTCGCAGCTGAAGCAATAATCATGAGGAACACCACGCAGATGAAGAGAGGCTTTTTCATATCCTGACCCGAAAACGCGCGCCATCCGATGGTTTACGCGGGGGAAACTTGATTATGAGTGAGTAAGCACTCATTATAGATATGATGATAAAGTCGTCAAGACGTTTTCGATCTTTGACATTCCGCGTTGCAGCGTGTCAAAGCACGTGTTTCAATCAGGGTTTTTATAATTGAAAGGGGGAAAAATTTAGTGGCACGTCCGAAGAGTGAAGATAAAAAACAGGCCTTACTGGAAGCCGCGACGGTGGCATTTGCACAGTCAGGTATTGCCGCCTCAACGGCGTTAATTGCCCGTAATGCGGGCGTCGCTGAAGGCACGCTGTTTCGCTACTTTGCTACTAAAGACGATCTGCTGAATGCCCTTTACCTGCACCTCAAGCAGGATCTCTGCCAGACCATGCTGGCGAACCTCGATCGCACCCTCACGCTTCCTAAAGAGCATACCCGCAATATCTGGAACAGCTACGTGGACTGGGGGATTCGTAACCCCGTGGCGCATGCGGCAATCCGCCAGATTGGCGTGAGTGAAAAGCTAAGCGCTGAAACGGAACAGGCGGTGAAAGAGATGTTTCCGGAACTTCACGAGCTATGCCGTCGTTCGGTGCGCCCGGTGTTTATGTCCGATGAATTCAAAACGTTTGGCGATGCGCTTTTCTTATCGCTGGCGGAAACCACCATGGAGTTTGCCACCCGCGATCCGTCCCGCGCTACCGATTTTAAAGCGCTGGGTTTCGAAGCCATGTGGCGCGGGCTGGCTCAGGAGGATAACGATGGACAGTAAATCCCTGCAGGCGCACGCAAAACGCGTCGCGCTGGAGATGCCTTTCACCGAACACTGCTGGCCGTTTGGCCCCGAGTACGACGTGTTTAAGGTGGGCGGGAAAATTTTTATGCTGATGGCCACCGCGCACGGACGCCCCCACGTTAGCCTGAAATCCGACCCGGAAAAATCCCTGTTAAATCAGCACATTTACCGTGGCGTTGAGCCGGGTTACCACCTCAATAAAAAACACTGGATTTCGCTCTACGGCACCGAGGACATCACGCCAGAACTGGTCGCCGACCTAATCGCGGATTCGTGGAACCTGGTCGTCGATAAGCTGCCGAAAAAAGACCAGAAATGGATACGCCCTGCCTGATTGTTCGTCTGTGCCGAACAGTATAACCGCTCGAATCGCACTTATCTTTTGCCGCTTCGCGCGGTAATCTGCTCTCCTTTCGCGCCCGCGCACGGGCGAATTTCATTACCAGGAGTAGTTATGGATATCATTTCTGTCGCCCTGAAACGCCACTCTACCAAGGCGTTCGACCCAACCAAAAAACTGACCGCTGAAGAAGCAGAGAAAATCAAAACCCTGCTGCAGTACAGCCCGTCCAGCACCAACTCCCAGCCGTGGCACTTCATTGTGGCCAGCACCGAGGAAGGTAAAGCCCGCGTGGCGAAATCCGCGGCGGGCACTTACGTGTTCAACGAACGCAAAATGCTGGACGCCTCTCACGTGGTGGTGTTCTGCGCGAAAACCGCGATGGACGACGCCTGGCTTGAGCGCGTCGTTGATCAGGAAGAGGCTGATGGCCGTTTCGCCACGCCAGAAGCCAAAGCCGCGAACCACAAGGGCCGCACCTATTTCGCCGATATGCACCGCGTGGATCTGAAAGATGACGACCAGTGGATGGCGAAACAGGTTTACCTGAACGTCGGTAACTTCCTGCTGGGCGTGGCCGCGATGGGCCTGGACGCGGTGCCGATTGAAGGCTTTGACGCGGCGATTCTGGATGAAGAGTTTGGCCTGAAAGAGAAAGGCTTCACCAGCCTGGTGGTGGTGCCAGTTGGGCATCACAGCGTGGAAGATTTTAACGCCACGCTGCCGAAGTCTCGTCTGCCGCTGAGCACGATTGTGACCGAGTGCTGATTCAAACGGGTCGCTGCACGCGGCCCGTTACGTTTTACTGATGACCAGCCTGCGGTGTGGATGTACATCGCGATCGCTTCCCCAGGCAAAGGCAATCCAGCGCTCTTCCAGCTCGGCGTAAGAGTTTACGGGCGTTAACGTCCATTCTTCTCCCACTGTACCGTCTGCTACGCTAATGCGATAGTTCATGGTGAACGCCCAGTCGATCATGCGCAGCCAGAACCGTTGCCCGTCCCCCGTTTGCTCGCTGTCGGAGACTACGATGTCGTATTCGCTGAGCACCCACTGGAAAAATAATTGCGGTAATCCGCTTATTACGCGCTGGTGGACGGCGCGCGGGGTACGCCATACCATCACCTGCGTGGCGGCACCGTGGGGAAAGGTAATTTCTTTATGAAATGTAAGCTTCACGGCATACGCCGTATAAGGCTTACCGTCATCGGTAGTCACGAGACGATATTCATCACCATAACGCGATTTTAAAAGCCGGTATCCGACAGGCAGCAAGAACCCCGGCAGATGAAAATCCGCAGTACCCCGCGCCAGAAATGCTTCGGTATGTTCGACGTTTCGGGAGATAAGCCCGAGTTTTTGGCTGAACTCTGCGGAATCAATCATTAGTGGCGACATTAGTTGTTTCTCATCGCATAAGTATAGTCAACTTAACTTCCAATAGAAATCGCGTAAATTCAGTAAGTTGATTAAGCGTCAATAGAGCGTAATCTGCGGATGCTTTATCCCGCACACCAGCGCATAACGCGTTAATGTATCAAGACTCGCCCGGGTAATATTCGCTTCCATTCTTGATACCGTTGGTGCGCTGACGCCCATCCGCTCCGCCACCTGGGCGCGCGTCAGGCCAGCATGATTGCGCCATTGCGCCAGCATCTCCCGCAAACGCTCCTTGCGCTCTTCTGCATCAAAGGAAGCCTGAACCTCTGAATCGCTTAACAGTTCAGCCCTGAGTTCATCCCAGTCAATAATCTTCTTGCTCATCCAACATCTCCTGTTGTCGCTTCAGTGCCAGACGAAGTTCAGCAGAGGGCGTTTTTTGCGTCTTCTTAACAAACACGCGCAAAAGAAAAATCGTCTTTTCCCGCTGGTAAACATAGATACCTCGGGTATGGATCAGCCCAACGGTCCTTATTTCAAACAGGCCATGCGGCAATGGTTTGCTGTCAGGTTCCCGAAGAGCCGTCGGGTTTAAACGCAATTTATCAAGCTGGCGAATCAGCTTCGCCTTCACCCCAGCAGGCAGTAAGAGAATCTCTTCCCTTACCGCCTCATGAACGATAAGTCTGAACACGATATTTCATCCCTGATGATATTAGCACATAAGGCAATTTGCATTAAAGGCTAATTTAGCTTTTCGTGTCCCACCTTACCCATTTTTAACAGGAAGAACCGGAGCCGCTTTGATTACCTGAAAGCGCCTCGCAAAAAACTTACTTCCCCTGCGCCGCCAGCCATTCCATCGCCCTTTCCCCCGCCTCATCCACCGGGAGATACACCAGTAGCCGCGATCCGTTTCGCGGCGCGGAGTACCAGTACATCTGCTGCAGCGTAAAATCTCCCAGTTCTGGATGGGTAAACAGCTTGAGCTGGTTCTCTACGCCGCGCACGTCGTTGCGCTGGTGCCACAGGGTTTTGAACTCTTCGGACACCGCGAAGAAGCGCGCCAGCTTGGCCTCCCACAGCGGATCGCCCCGGTGTTCGGCCATCGCCGCGCGAAAATAGGAGACAAAGATGGGCAGCACGTCGTCGCGTCTGCCGAGTCGCGCGCGCCACGCCGGATGCGTGAGGAACAGATAAATACAGTTGCGGTCTTCCGGCGGGATGGCGTTGAAATCGACGCCCATGAGATGCCCGAAGCTGTCATTCCACGCGACGATGTCGAAGTTGGGCTTCTGAATGCTGGCGGGTTTAGGCATCAGGGTATCGAGCAGTCGGCGCGTGCCTTCGCTGATGCCCTCGCAGCAGACCGCCTGCGGGGCTTCACCCGGCGGCAAGCCGGCGAGCACGAAAAGATGCCGGGCCTCGGTCGGGGTGCACTGCAGCGCTTTTGCGATGGCGGCCATCACTGCGCTGGAGGGGTTGACGTCCCTGCCCTGCTCAAGCCAGGTGTACCAGGTCACGCCCACGTCAGCGAGCATCGCCACCTCTTCCCGGCGCAGGCCCGGCGTGCGCCGCCGACCGCTGCGCGGCAGGCCGAGACGCTGGGGATCGAGGCTTTCCCGCCGGGCGCGTAAAAATGCCCCCAGCTGTTTTCGGGTGTCATCCTGAAGTGAGGTGACGGGTTCAGACATCAAGGCCATAAATCCCCCTGCATGGTAGTGCCAGTACCAGTATAAGCAAGAACTGGTACCCGTTTATCAGATGGTTGATGCTACGACCATCTGATGAATGACGCAATGGAGTTACCATGAATACGTCAGTTGTTTCACCGGGTCGCGCAGGCCTGATATTGCTGTTAACCGGCCAGATGCTGCCGATGATTGATACCTCAATCACCAACGTGGCGCTGGACGCCATCACCCACTCGCTGCACGCCACCGCCACCGAGCTGGAGCTCATTGTCGCTCTCTACGGCGTGGCCTTTGCCGTCTGCCTTGCGCTCGGCAGCAAGCTGGGGGATAACCGTGGCCGCCGTCGCCTGTTTATGTGGGGCGTGGCAGTTTTTGGGCTGGCCTCGCTGCTGTGCGGGATGGCGGGAAATATTGAACTACTGCTGGCCGCACGCATCGTTCAGGGCGCGGGGGCAGCGCTCATCATGCCGCAGATCCTCGCCACGCTGCACGTCACGCTAAAAGGGAGCGCCCACGCGAAAGCCATTAGCCTGTTTGGCGGCATTGGCGGGATTGCGTTTATCGTCGGGCAGATGGGCGGCGGCTGGCTGGTGTCGGCGGATATCGCCGGGCTGGGCTGGCGTAACGCCTTCTTTATCAACGTGCCGATTTGTCTGGTGGTGCTGGCGTTAAGCCGCCGCTACGTGCCGGAAACCCGTCGCGAAACGCCGTCGCGCATCGACTGGACAGGCACCGTGCTGCTGGCCCTCATTCTTTGCTGCCTGCTGTTCCCGATGGCGCTCGGTCCGCAGTGGCACTGGCCGTGGTCGCTGAAGGTTATGCTTCTTGCCATTATTCCGCTGGCCTGGCTGATGGCGCAGAACGCACGCAAAAAGGAGCGAGAGAATGCCCATCCGCTGATCCCGCCACGCCTGCTTCAGCTTCGCAGCGTTCGCTTTGGCATCGTGATTGCGCTGCTCTTTTTCAGCGTCTGGTCCGGGTTTATGTTCTGTATGGCGCTGACCATGCAGACCGGTCTGGGGATGGCGCCGTGGCAGTCCGGGAACAGCTTTATCGCCCTGGGCGTGACCTATTTTATCTCTGCCTGGTTCGCGCCGCGGTTGATTGCCCGCTACAGTACCAGCACGATTCTGCTGACGGGTCTGGCAATTCAGATAATCGGCCTGCTGGCGCTCATCGCGACGTTCCGGCTTTGGGGCGTGAACAATACCGCGCTGACGCTGGCCCCTGCCACCGGGCTGGTGGGCTACGGTCAGGCGCTGATTGTAAACAGCTTCTACCGCATCGGGATGCGCGACATCCAGCCTGACGACGCAGGGGCCGCAAGCGCCATTCTCAGCACGCTGCAGCAGGCCGCGCTGGGTCTGGGACCGGCCATTTTCGGGGCGATTTTGCTGCACGGGCTGCAGCATTACTACGGGGATTACGTGCAGGCGATTAACCTTTTCCTGGCGGTGGAAACCGGCCTGATGGTTATCCTGGCGCTGGCGACGCTGCGCATGCGTCATCGTCTCTGCCTGCCGGTAGTGAAGGTCTGTGAGGCCGCCAAATAACCCTGTGAATTTGCATAATAGATCCGCAGCCGCCATTATGGGGCTGCAACAATACAGGAGACGTTATGCAGGAATTAATTGCTCAGGTTGAAGAGTTAGGGATTGAAATTAATCACACCACCTCTTTAGTGATTATCTTTGGTATTATTTTTCTCACCGCCATCATTGTTCATTTTATTTTGCACAAACTGGTGCTGCGCGCATTCGAGAAACGCGCGCAGGCCAGTAGCCATTTATGGCTGCAAATTATTACCCAGAATAAATTATTTCACCGTCTGGCCTTTACCCTGCAGGGGATAATCGTCAACGTTCAGGCGGTACTGTGGCTGCAAAAAGGCAGCGAAGCGGCGGAAATACTCACCACCTGCGCGAAGCTGTGGGTGATGGTGTATGCCCTGCTCTCCTTCTTCTCGCTGCTGGACGTGATATTTAATCTGTCGCAAAAGATGGCGACCGCCTCGCAGCTGCCGCTGAAGGGGATCTTCCAGGGCATCAAGCTGGTGAGCGCTATCCTGGTGGGGATATTGATTATCTCCCTGCTGATCGGCCAGTCCCCGGCGATTCTGATCAGCGGTCTGGGTGCGATGGCCGCCGTCCTGATGCTGGTGTTTAAAGACCCCATACTCGGCCTTGTGGCGGGTATTCAGCTTTCCGCCAACGACATGCTCAAGCTCGGCGACTGGCTGGAGATGCCGAAGTACGGCGCTAATGGTACAGTGACGGACATCGGCCTGACGACCGTTAAAGTACGCAACTTCGATAACACCATCACCACCATTCCGACGTGGGCGCTGGTCTCCGACGCCTTTATCAACTGGAGTGGGATGTCCGCCTCCGGCGGGCGACGCATCAAGCGCAGCCTGAATATCGATACCACCAGCATTCATTTTCTCGACGAGCAGGAGCAGCAGAAGCTGATTCAGGCAAAACTGCTGAAGCCTTATCTGGCCGCGCGCCATGAGGAAATTAGCCTGTGGAATCAGCAGAACGGCGAAGGGGAATCGGTATTAAACCTGCGCAAGATGACCAATATCGGCACCTTCCGCGCCTACCTGAATGAATATCTGCGTAACCATCCGCGTATTCGTAAAGATATGACGCTGATGGTGCGTCAGCTGGCGCCGGATGCCAACGGGCTGCCGATTGAAATATATGCCTTTACCAATACGGTAATCTGGGCGGAATACGAAGATATTCAGGCCGATATCTTCGACCATATTTTCGCGGTAGTGGATGAGTTTGGCCTGCGTATTCACCAGTCGCCGACCGGGAACGATATTCGCTCCCTGGCAGGCGTTATTGCCAGATAATCAGGTGCTGGCGCGGGAAATAAAGCGCCAGTCCATCATCACCCTTTCCGTGGGCGCATCCGGGTTGTCGATTTTGTTTAAGAGAAGATTGACCGCCTTGCGCCCGATATCCCGCGACGGCTGTTCGATGGTAGTGAGTGAAATCATGTCCGCCAGCTCCGTACCGTCAAAGCCGACCACGGCAATATCCTCTGGCACCCGCAGACCTGCCTGCTGAATGGCGCGCAGCGCGCCTGCCGCCAGCGTATCGGAAACGGCAAATACTGCATCCGGCGGATTATCTTTTAACAGGTTTTGCATCGCCGCCATGCCCGCCCCGGAGCTGAGATCGCTGGCATACTCCACCGCCTGATAGTCCAGATCCCGCAGGTGGATCACGCTCTTGTAGCCGCGTTCGCGCAGGCGGGCATACTTGTAGCTGAGATCGTGGTTGATCATCGCGATACGCTTGCGGCCGCCGTCGGCCAGCTGGCTGACGGCATGCTGTGAAGCGTCCACATCATTGATGCCGACGCAGGAGACCGCGCCCGCATCGGCGTATTCGGCGCACTGCACCCACGGCGCAGAACCAATCAGCGCGGCAAGTTCCGGCAGCTTCGAGAAGGCGTCCATGGTGATAATGCCGTCGACGATTTTGCCTGAAAGCAGGCTCAAGCCCGAGCGGGAGCGCTCGATGTCCGAGCCGGAGTTGCACAGCAGAATGCGGTAGCCGTTTTTCTCCGCCTCGGCTTCGATGCCCTTCACCACTTCGGCGCAGAACGGGTTGGCGATGTTGGACACCATCACCAGGATCATATAGCTGCGGGCGGTGCGCAGCTGACGGGCGAGCAGGTTTGGCTGGTAGTTGCTCTCCTGAATCGCCTGCAGAACGCGCTCGCGGTTTTTCGCCTTCACGGTGTCGCTGTTATTCAGCACGCGGGAGACCGTCGCCACGGAAACCCCGGCCAGCTGAGCGATTTTCTGAATTGACATAGCGACGATACATCCTGCGGTTAGCGTTTTGTGCAGGCTACCATAAATTTGTTGCCCGGCGAACCGGGCAATGCGTCAGCATTCCACGCGCACCCAGCGCTGCTGCTGATGGCTTTTCACAATGGCATCAATGATATACATCACGTTTGCGCCATCGTGAAAGGTCGCAAACTGCGGCGTCTCCGGCATTGCGCCCGCCTGCACGGCGCGGTAGAACTGCGCCATCATATTTTTGAAGGCATCCGGCCAGCCTTCAATATGCCCGCCAGGGAAATGGGCGCTGTCGGCCACGTCAGGGTTCATCAGCCCCGGATCGTCGGTGAGCGTCTGGTTGGCCTGCGCGCGATGGCCGATCCACAGCTGCTGCGGGATCTCCTGATCCCATGCCACCGACCGCTCGCTGCCGTTGATCTCAAAGGTCAGACGGTTTTTTCGCCCGGCGCTTACCTGCGAGACGCTAAAGCTGCCTTTGCTGCCGTCGTCAAAGCGGAACAGCACCGAGCCAAAGTCTTCGGTCGTGACTGGTTTGTCTTCATACTCCGCCTGTTCGTCATGGGAGAAGGTTTGATTCCCGCCCTTGCTGGCCCTGCGCGTCGGCCAGACGATGGATAAATCAGCCATCACCTCGGTAATGCGCCGCCCGGTGACGAACTGCACCGTGTCGCACCAGTGGGAGCCGATATCCGCCACCGCGCGCGATGCGCCGCCGAGCGCGGCATCCACCCGCCAGTTGTAGTCGGTTTCCAGCAGCATCCAGTCCTGTAGGTAGCTGCCGTGTGAGGCAAAAATCCGCCCGAGGCTGCCCGCGCGCAGCATGCTCGCCGCCTGACGCACCATCGCAAACTGGCGATAGACGAAGCTCACGCCATGCACCACGCCCGCCTGCTCCGCCAGCGCCACCAGCTCGCGCGCCTCCTCAGGCGTCATGCACAACGGCTTTTCAGAAAACACGTGTTTGCCCGCGCGCAGGATCTGGCGGTTAATCTGTGCGTGCAGGTGGTTCGGCGTGCAGTTGTGCACCACGTGCAAATCAGGGTGCGCGAGCAGCTCCTCAACGCTGCCGTACGCGTGCGGTACGTTTAGCAGGCGCGCCTTTTCCTGCGCCTTAACGAGCGAGCCGTCGCACAGCGCGACCACCTGAACAAACCCGAGGCGCCTGAGCGCCTCGATATGTGCCGGGCCAATAAACCCGCTGCCGACGATCCCGACGTTAATCATGACTGCCCCCTGCGGCGAAATCGTCAAACGCCCGTCCGGAAACGGGAATGATATGGCGGCGAATAAATTCGCTGCCTTCACTCGCCCCGGTATCGCCATCCTTCAGGCAGCACTCCCACTCCAGCACCGCCCAGCCGTCGTAGTCGTACTGGGTCAGCTTGCTGAAAATGCCCTTAAAGTCGATCTGCCCGTCACCGGGCGAACGGAAGCGACCGGCGCGGTTGATCCACGGCTGGTAGCCGCCGTACACGCCGCTGCGTCCGCTGGGGCGAAACTCGGCATCCTTCACGTGGAACGCTTTAATACGCGCATGGAAGATGTCGATAAAGGCCAGATAGTCCATCTGCTGGAGCAGCATATGGCTCGGATCAAAGAGGATGTTGCAGCGCGGATGGTTATCCACGAGCGCCAGAAAACGCTCGAAGGTCACGCCGTCGTGCAGATCTTCCCCGGGATGTAGCTCAAAGCAGACGTCCACCCCCTGCTCGCCAAAGGTATCCAGTATTGGCCGCCAGCGGGTTGCCAGCTCCTCGAACGCTTCCTGAAAACGCTGCTCGTTATGCGGCGGCCACGGATAGAAAAACGGCCACGCCAGCGAGCCGGAGAAGGTGGCGTGCGCTTTCAGACCTAATCTTGCCGAGGCGACCGCCGCCTGCTTCAGCTTCTCCGTGGCCCACGCCCGACGCGCAGCATCGTTACCGCGCACTGATGCGGGCGCGAAGTGGTCAAACGCGTCGCTGTAAGCGGGGTTCACCGCCACGAGCTGCCCTTCCAGATGGGTCGACAGCTCGCTGATCGCCAGCCCGTGCGCAGCCAGCTTTGCGGTGATGTCGTCGCAGTAGGCCTGGCTCTCTGCGGCTTTCTCGACGTCAAAGATGTGCGGATGGTTGCAGGGGATCTGCACCGCCTTATAACCTTTACCTGCCGCCCATTCAGCCAGCCCGTCGAGCGAATTAAACGGCGCTTCTGTGCCAATAAACTGCGACAGAAAAATGCCGGGTCCTTTCATCGTCCTCATACCACCTCCTGAACGTTACGCCTTGTCATCGTCATACTTAAACGTGAGAAGGAAAATCAGCGCGATCGCCGCGGCCGCCACCGCCGGGATCCACCAGAATGTCACCCACGCCTGCGGCACGGTCTGCCCTGCCACCAGGCGGTTATAGAGCGCGCCGGAAATCTGCGAGCCGAGGAGCATGCCGATGCCGTAGGTGAACATCACGATCATGCTCTGGGCCTGGCCTTTGACCTTTTCGCCTGCCACCCGGTCGGTGTAGATAAAGCCGACGACAAAGAAGAAATCGTAGCAGACGCCGTGGAGCAGAATGCCGAGATACAGCAGAATGCGCCCCTCCTCGCCGACGCCCAGCGCGAACATGGCGTAGCGCACAAACCACGCCAGCATGCCGATCAGCAGCATGACCTTCACCCCCAGGCGGCGGAATAGCAGCGGAATGACCAGCATGAAGAAGATCTCGGACATCTGCCCGAAGGACATGGCGGTGCTGACGTCGGCAATTCCTGCATCCGCCAGATACGAGGCGGTGTAGGCGTAATAGGTGCCGAGCGGGACGGAGATCAGCATCGCGCAGACGGAGAAGACGAAAAAGTGGCGGGTTTTGAGCAACGCAAAGGCATCCGCGCAGAAGAGATCGCGCACCTTCACCGGCAGGCCTTTCGCGGGCGCAGGCGTGTGCGGCAGCGTCAGGCTGTAAAGCGCCAGCAGCACGGAGCTGGCCGCCGCTACCTGAAAAATGGTAACGCTGGACGCCACGCCGGTGACGCCGATGAAAATGCCCGCCACGATCCAGCCGATGGTGCCGAACACGCGCACCACCGGGAAGGTTTTATCCACGTTCGCCAGGCTATGGAACGCGATGTTGTTGGTCAGCGCCAGCGTCGGCATGTAGCAGAGCGTGTAGCCAAACAGCAGGCCAATCAGCAGCGCGCCGTTCTCGGCAATCAGCGCCCCCGGCACGAACCAGAGGATCGCCGCGCCCGCGAGGTGCATCACCGCCATCACCTTCTGCGAGGCGAAGAAGCGGTCCACCAGCATCCCGAGTACGAACGGCGAGAGAATGGAGGCGATGGGCCCGGCGGAGAACGCATCGCCAATCAGCAGAGACATGTTGTGCTGGGTCATCACCAGGCCAAGCGTGACCGACCAGCTACCCCAGATAAAAAATTGCAGAAACATCATCAGCGACAGCCGCGGCACCAGTAGCCGGTGCTGTGTTATCGCCTTTTCACTACTTTCAGTTGACACCATGATAAGCCTCACCCGGAAAAAGTAATCGATTACAAAATCACTCAAATGAAAAGTAATCGATTACAAATAAAAGATCCTGTGGATCGAAACAGAATTGGGAGGGGAGTCACGATAAAGGTGAAGGGGAGGTGCCGGGTGACGGCTGCGCCTTACCCGACCTGCGAAATAATAACGGCCCCGAACATGTAGGCCCGGTAAGCGCAGCGCCACCGGGCGTGAAGGCGGGTGCGGTCTGGTGCCCTCACCTCGGCCCTCTCCCACATAAAAAAATGTCAAAATAATTGAAAAAAAGCGTGGTAATTCAAGTTAAAAGACATTGATTTTATTGATTTTTTATCCGTAGCTTGAGTTAGCCTTGCTTATTACCGCATAGTTTAAGAAACAGTTTATTTTGCACTAGTTTATGAGCTTGAACTGCGAATATGTATGCGCTCATTATGCAAAGGATATGAATAAAGCAAATAAACTTTACTGCTAAAGCTCTTGATAGCCTTCCCCCAAAAGCCGCCGCTTACATAGCTTATCAAGCAAGCGGCGAGCGCGGGACGGGTCGTGTGGATGTACGTGTTTACCCTTCTGGACGCAAGACTTTCGTGTACCCTCATTTTGTGGGCAAAGCAGCAAAATTTCAGACACTGGGTGACTACCCGGCTATGTCAATCAGTAGCGCTGTTGAGAAGTTCGAAAGCCTTTCTTCATGTCAGGACGTTATCAAAGTCTCTTCAAAATACGGGACGCTTGCTGATCTCTTCGAAGCGCATAAAACAGATCCTATTGCTTCAGGCAAACGTAGCTATCATCACTATGAAACCCTGCGATCTGTGATTTCTGACAGCGGAATGCTACCGGAGACCATTATTGCAAAGAAAATCACAACAAATGATATACGCGCGATCCTAAATTACGTTCATAAACGCACTCAAAAGCGTCCCTGGGTAAACCAGATTCGTTCTTACATGCACACTCTCTTTTCATGGGGAGTGAAGTGCGGCAAATTACATTTACTGGATTAACCGAACGTTATGTTTGATATTCCCTTCAATCCGGTTTCTGCTATACCAGTGCTCGAAGTTTCAGAAGATGAATCATATATCGGTGAAATATTCCTTAGCTTTGATGATCTTTCTTTGTTGCTTAAACAAACACAGGTTGATTTCTTTAATCCCGATATTACTGTTCTCATACAGTTAATTTTTTCTGTGGAGGCCAGCGCCCGTATGAGATTATGGCTTTACCGAAGAAATATTACGACAAAACAAACATGGTTTTATCTATTCCACCTTCATTTTACAAAACAAAAAATGGTATCATTTTATCCTTTGTGATACGGCAATTAAGTTACTAGATATAATGATTTCACGTTATCCAGAACATGAGTATATTTTCCCCAATCATAACCATGAAAAGAAATTAACTAACCTGGAGAGGAAAGTAACTCTTGGAAAACAGGGTAAGTTTTCAAACGGATATACAATGTTTATGTCCAGTGACTTGCTGTTAGATAACATTAAGCGATACTGTATGAATAATAATATTGATGAATTCAGTCCCCCGCGATTTTAGAAGGACGTTCAAAACTTTGGCCGGGCAAATTAAAATTACAAAAGAGATTCGTGATAGAATACAGCATCATGCTTTACATGACGTATCATCAGTCCATTATGATAGATATGATTATAGTGAAGAAAAGTTGGAAGCTCTTGTGAAATGGGAATATAAGCTAAAATAGATAATGAACAACAATTAATTAAGCATTACATTCATCAGGTTAATTATTTCAAGCCACCTATTTATCCGGGCAATATAAAGGTGGCTTTTTTTATATACATCCTGGAATTGAGATCGTGATCACTATAAGCAATGCGTTATGTATAAGATGATCAATGTATCGAATCCAAGGGGTATACTATGTATTACAGTGAAGATATTATAAACAAAATAGGAACCGACAAAGAATTAGCCGTGAGATTAGATAAGGCTATGGCTGGTGTGAAAGATGGTTTTATCGAATATGTAAATAATCTCGGTGATGGTGCAACAAGAGCACTTTATTACACTTCCTGCTTTACAGAAAATTATAAAGATGTTTGTAAACAGCTTGGAAATGAGGATAAGCGTTTTTTACTAGGTTTGTATGAACTTGTTAAGCATAGAAATATAATTTTTAGGATGATATTAATTTATGTGCAAACGTTGCTTAAAAGTAAAAATGAAAGTGAAAAAGACATTATTCTTAGAAAAGTTGTGCCGCCTACAACACACTATTCAGTTATGCAAGCTTCAAGGTTTGCACTAGTCTATTCAGTTGTTAAATACATTTGCTACGGGAGTAAAATCAATGGAGTTATACAAAGTGCAATGATGAAAAAAATTGGAGGCCTTACATCAGGGGGATTAATAGCATTAAGTACATACGGTACGGTTCAACATGCTGCTGATAGTGCACACAATTTAAAATATTTTCTGCCACTGTTCTATAATGCTCTTTACTCGGAAAACCTTGAAATGATGTACTTTCTAATAGAGCCAGTAGTTTTAGATGTTGGTTATTTAAATATAAGCACAGCATCTAATGCTGATATAATTAATGCATTAAAACGAATGGCTGGCCTATGAAAAAGATATTAAAAGAAATATTTAGGCTTATCTTTGATGATTTAACCCTCCAATTGAAAACGTACTTAACTATTTTAGTTATAATTTTATTATCATATATACCTGTAAAGTATATTGATAATCCTGCTATTACAACTTCCGTAGTCGGGATTATAATTGTTATTGTCCTATATTTTTCATTTTTTTATGAGAGAAAAAAATAAATGTCTATACCAGCACATATTTGGCTTACCGATGAAAATGATTCACCTTTAATCGGTGAATGTTTAATGCCTACACGATTGGGTTCCACAGAACTCAAATCTTTCAATCATTCTATATGGATTCCCACAGATCATAACACTGGAAAACTTACAGGAACACGTCTACATGTCCCGATTAATTTTGAAAAAGAAATTGACCGACTCACCCCCTACTTATTCAGAGGAGTATGCCAGGGTAGAATATTTAAGTCAGCCCTGATTAAAATGTACAAGATTAATGAGGCAGGAATAGAGGTAGAATATTTTAATATAATATTGGAAAATGTAAAGATAACAAGGATTTCTCCAGTAATATTTCCACTTGGTGTAGCAGGTAAACATATGGAAGAAGTTGAGATTCGCTATGAATCTATCGAATGGAAATATTGTGATGGGAATATAATGTTTAAAGATTCATGGAATGAACGGGCTATAGCATAAAATAAGGGACTCATTAGAGTCCCTTTTCTTATTTACTTCAGTGCGCCGTATATCTGATCAACTATCCAGCCGTATGTGGCTGCGGATAATCATCCACTTACAAATACATTAGGATTTTTTGTGGGGTCAGCTACCGGGGAATGCGGTCTATTGCCAAGAATAACGATAGCCATATGATTTACAGGATCGATAGCCGTTAGCGTTCCTGTCCATCCTGTGTGCCCATACGTTTCTTTGCTGGCTAAGACATCGAATGTCGGTGTCGTGGATGCATTTGGCACAGGCAACAAGGAGCATGAACAGATTATTGAACAGGCCACCGCCTTTTTGATGGCAAACAGCATCAGCCGCTTTATTCCCGTTGATTTTGACGAACTGAGCCAGCTTAACGTTCACAGCCTTGCCGGATATAAGGACAAGGGCGCCAGACCGTGGAGCCTGTAACGTTCTACGTGCTCCCCGCGCCGTTTAAGGATGAACTGGCGAACGGGTTTGACGTGAACCAGGCCGCCCGTGTGCTGTATGAAGCCGGGATGCTCAAAATGCCCGCCAGCGGCAGAAGCTGGCAGAGCCGTACGCCCCGCATCCAGCATATGAACAACCGACAGCTACAGGCCTATGCCGTGCTGCTGGTGGATGACAGCAAGCCAGAATAGCGCATTCACATTAGCAGCCCCGTTTTTATGTTGGTTCAGAGAAGAGATAAAATAAATAATTCCTTATTATTAATTATTTATCTTTTTTATTGAGACAACACTGAGACAACATCAGGTGTTTTTGAGACAACAAAGGGCTATTCTGAACCAACATAAAAATCTGTTTTCCGTTTTCCGTTTATCTGTTTCTGGCTGGCTTTTTTTTTAAGCAACAAGGTCCCCCACACCGCAGCTGTCTCAGAAATGTTAACGTGTTGTCTCAAAACCGGGCTGTGTTGTCTCAGAAAGTTCCCGTAACAGGCTGATTTAAAATGCAAAGATGCTTTTTGAGACAACTGAGACAACCCTTTGAGAGGGCCTATAGAGGAAAAAATCCGGTTGCCTGATATCGGGTCAGAAAAGATACCTTTTCGCGACCAGTGGGAGAGGGGCGGGTTAATCTCTGCGTCTGCGGATGATAAGGCCGGGAGTGCCCCACCCGGATACCGTGGCGCATCAGCCACAGCTCCAGCGCCGTCCAGGTGCCGGTGGTGTCGCCCCACGGTGAGCCGTTGTCCATCGTCATCCTGTCCGGCAGGCCGTAGCGTTCAAACACGCTGACCAGCTGCTGCTGCACGGTCTCGCGCCGTTCATCGTTACAGTGTGCCAGGCACAGGGAAAAACGGGAGTGGTCATCCAGCAGGGTGAGCGGATGGCAGCGGCCACCGCCAAAGGGAAAGTGGCCCTTAAAATCCATCTGCCAGAGCCGGTTCGGCGCGTCGTGTTCGAACCGTCCCGTGGCGGGAATGCCCGGTGAAGTGCCCGGCAGCAGGCCGTGACGGGCCATCAGGTTATGAACGGTGCTGAAGGCGGGCATACGGTGCCCCTGGTCTTCAAGCCAGCGCTTAATCTTGCGGGCGCCCCAGCGTTGATGACGGTCATGCGCCATGCGCAGCAGGGCCGTGATGTCGTCAGATGAGCGGTTCGGGGAATGATGAGGTGCGCGGGAGCGGTCCTGAAGACCGGAGGCACCTTCCTCAGCCCAGCGCTGAAGCCACTTGTAGCCGGTGGCAGGAGAAATGCCGAACTGACGGCAGAGGAAACGGATGTTCGCCCCGTCCTGCGAGGCGAACAGTACAAACTCGGTACGTAATGACATGGTATCTCTCGCATCCCAGGGCATAAGCGACTCCATAAACGGGTTCTTATGCCTCAGTTGTAAGTGTCTACCATGTCCCCGAATAAGTGTTCACTATGTCCCCGGACCGTACACCCTCTAAGGGAGAGGGGGTCGTCCGTGCTGGCATTATTTACTGGGGATCCCTCAGCACACAGGGAGAGGGAGAAAACCGCGCTACTTTTTGCGTGAGAGCTTAAACGCGATAAACAGGAACACCACCCATACCGGCAGCAGCATTGCTGAAAGCCGCATCTCATCCATGGTGCACATCAGCACCAGAATCAGCGCCAGGAACGCGATACAGAGGTAGTTCCCCGCCGGATAGAGCAGCGCTTTGAACTGTGTCTCACGTCCCTTACGGCGCATCGCCGCGCGGAAACGCAGGTGCGCCAGGCAGATCATGATCCAGTTCAGCAGCAGCGTGGCGACAACCAGCGCCATCAGCAGGCCGAAGGCCTGTTTCGGCAGCAGGTAGTTGATTAGCACTACCAGAGACGTAATCGCGCCGGAAAGGAACAGCGAATTGACCGGCACGCCGCGGCGGCTGACGCGGGTGAGGAACTTCGGTGCGTTGCCCTGTACGGAGAGGCCAAACAGCATACGACTGTTGGAGTAGACCCCGCTGTTGTACACCGACAAAGAGGCCACCAGAATGACAAAGTTCAGTGCCGAAGCCACCACGTTGCTGTTGAGATCGTGGAAAATCATCACGAACGGGCTGCTGTCGGACTTCACTTCCACCCACGGGTAAAGCGCCAGCAGCACCACCAGCGAGCCGATATAGAACAGCAGAATACGGTACACCACCTGGTTGACCGCTTTCGGAATGCTTTTGTGCGGGTCGCGCGCTTCGGCCGCGGTAATGCCAATCAGCTCCAGACCGCCAAAGGAGAACATAATCACCGCCAACGAGAGGATAAGCCCTTTCCAGCCAGTCGCCAGGAAGCCGCCGTACTGCCACAGGTTGTCGATAGTGGCCCGCTCGCCGCCCTGGCCGGAGAACAGCAGCCACAGGCCAAAGCCGATCATGCCGATAATCGCCAGCACCTTAATCAGCGCAAACCAGAACTCGGTTTCACCGTACAGGCGCACGTTGACGAGGTTAACGGCGTTAATGATGATGAAGAAGGCCGCCGCCCAGATCCACGTGGGCACGTCCGGCAGCCAGTACTGCATGTAGATGCCTGCAGCGGTCAGCTCCGCCATCCCCACCAGCACGAACATCACCCAGTAGTTCCAGCCGGAGAGGAAGCCTGCGAACGGGCCCCAGTATTTATAGGCAAAGTGCGCGAAGGAGCCTGACACCGGCTCTTCAACGACCATCTCGCCGAGCTGGCGCATGATCAGGAAGGCGATAATCCCGGCGATAGCGTAACCCAGCAGAACCGCCGGGCCGGCCATCTGAATGGCGGGGCCGATGCCGAGAAACAGCCCGGTACCGATTGCGCCGCCGAGGGCAATTAACTGAATATGTCGATTTTGCAAACCACGTTGCAGCGTCGGATTCTGATCCGACGAGGCTTCAGCGCGACCATGGCCTGAAGCGGATGACGCGTCTTTCACGCCCTACCCCTGTCTCTTTTTTAGAAGGGGCACGTTTTAACACTTCATGCTGGTGGTAGCAAGCTTAACGCCGGGCCAGCGCGTGCGCCCGGCGGATAAACGTCACGACCCGATAATTCCGCCGTCCGCTTTCACGATCACCACCGTGGACGATCGCGGGCGTCCGTTCGGGCTGGCGTCCGGCCAGTTAGAGACGGCGCGAGGATTGGCCGGGTCGGTAATATCATCCCCGCCCTCCCCTGGGTGCTGAATGTTGATAAACAGCGTGCGGTTGTCCGGCGTAAACGCAATGCCGGTGATCTCACACCCGCGCGGCCCGGTCAGGAAACGGCGATACTCGTTGGTGCCCGGAATGGTCGCCACCATCTGGTTATTGCCCATCCCCTCGTACGCTTTCTTATTGATGGTGCTGGAGGAGACGTCGGTCTGGATCCACAGGACGCCCTGATGATCGAAAGAGAGTCCGTCCGGACTGCCGAATGCCGCGCCCTGCATGGAGCCTTTGGCCTTCGGATCGTCGCCGTCGGTGCGTCCGGCCATGACCAGAATATCCCACTTAAAGCGTGCGGCAGCAGGGTCCGCGCCGTCTTCGTGCCAGTGCATGATATGCCCAAACACGTTGTTGGCGCGCGGGTTGGCGGCATCCACCGGCGCTTTCCCCTCTTTCCCGCGATCGCTGTTGTTGGTGAGCGTACAGTAGACGCTGCCGCTGGCGTGCGGATCGACGGCTATCCATTCGGGGCGATCCATTTTGGTCGCCCCCACCGCGTCGGCCGCCAGGCGAGTTTTAATCAGCAGATCGCCCTGGCTTTCAAACCCTTTACTCTTATCCAGGCCATTTTGCCCGAAGATCAGCGGCAGCCAGTCTCCGCTCCCGTCCTCGTTGAACCTGGCGACGTACAGCGTGCCGGAGGTCAGCAGCTGCATATTGGCTTCACGGTTCGCGGGATCGTATTTTTTGTCCGAGACAAACTTATAGATGTACTCAAACTTCTGATCGTCCCCCATGTAGACCACCACGCGGTTATCGGCGGCGAGCGTGACGGCTGCCCCCTCATGCTTGAAGCGACCGAGCGCGGTGTGCTTGCGCGGTGTGGAGGTGGGGTTGTAGGGATCGATCTCCACGACCCAGCCGAAACGGTTGGGTTCGTTAGGAGTTTTATCGACGCTGAACCGCTCGTCCACCTCGTTCCAGCGGTAGGATTCATCGCTGTCGCTGATGCCGTAGCGTTTTTCCAGCGGATTGAGATCGGCTTTTTTGACAAAAATATCCGACCAGTTTTCCTCGCAGGTGAGATAGGTGCCCCACGGCGTGTGGCCGTTGGCGCAGTTTTGCATGGTGCCCAGCACGCGCTCCCCCTGCGGGTCGGCGGCGGTTTTCATTAAGTCCTGATGCCGCGCCGGGCCGGTAAGCTGCATCGGCGTATTGACGGTGATGCGGCGGGCATATGAAGACGGGCGTACCACCTGCCAGTCGCTGCCCGCTTTTTTCACTTCCACCACCGAGACGCCCATCGCGTTCTGCCCCTTGCGGGCCTTGTCGAGGCTCCAGTTCGCCGTACCGTCGGTAAACAGCATCCCGTTGTCGATGTATTCATGGTTCATCGCCAGCAGGCCATGCTCCGGGTTTTGCTCTCCCTGCGGCAGGCTAAACCACGCCATGCCGTCGTGGTGCATGCCCGCCTGCACGGCCTGTTCGTCCGTGGTGTTGCTGGCGTCCGGCTTAAAGGCCGGCATGTTGTTTTTGATCCCCGTCGGGTCACCCCAGCGATAGAACGGGCGGGCAATATAGCCTTCCGGCACCCTGACCGTATCTTCGGTGGAGACGTCGATGCTGGTAAAGCCCAGGGAAACCGCTTTTGCCAGCGCGGAAGGCTTCGATACCGCGGCAATGGCGTTCTCAGGTTTGATCAGAAACGGGAATGATACGGCGGCCCCCGCAACGGCCCCCATCTGGAGAAAACGGCGGCGGGAGAGAAACACCTCTGCCACCTCGGAGAATACCGGGTTTGCGCTGCGGTTAGCGATGTCGTCGCGATGTTCTTTTTTAAAAACGGATTTGAGGGGTCTGCCCATAGCGGCTTCCTGTCATTGGCCAAGAGGTAAAAGAGTTGGCGACCAGTGTAAGAAGCTTTTATTACAATTTTATAACACGATGACGGAAGGATGGGGGCATCCGTGCCCCGGATAACGAGTTGGAACGCTTAGAACTCGTAGCCCACCGAGACCTTAAAGGTTCGCGGTTCGCCCTGAGTGATGTAGGTACCGGAATCGTCCACGCTGGCCCAGTAGTTCTCATTGGTCACGTTGTCGATGCCCGCGCGCACGGTCATCTGGTTTGCGTTGTGGTTCACCGCGAAGCGATAGCGCATGCCCAGATCCAGCGTGGTGTAGCTATCCAGCTTTTTGTTGTTCGCGAGATCGGCATACTGCGTGCCGGAGTGGTTCACGCGCGCGGTCGCTGTCAGGCCGTCAACCGGCTTGATGTCGTACTCCGCGCCCAGCACGGCGTAGAAGTTCGGAATACCGATCGCATCGTTGCCCTGGTTCACGCCGTTTTTGGTTTTGGTTAGCTCCGCCTGCAGCCAGGTGGCGCTGGCGTTCAGACGCATCCCGAGCATCGGCTCGCCGAAGACGTTCAGCTCCACTCCACGGTTACGCTGCTCCGCATCCAGGCCGTAGTGATTGTTAGCATCGAGGATCGCCGAGGGCATTTTAATCTCAAACAGCGCCAGAGAACCGCCCACGCGCCCGAAGTCCGCCTTCACGCCCACTTCGTTCTGCTTAGAGTGAACGATGCCGGTGCTCTGGCCGTAGTTGGTGGCGGTGTTAGGTGCGGTTTTGCCCGGCTGCAGCGCTTCGGTGTGGTTGGCGTAGAGGGAAATTTCTTCCCACGGTTTGTAAACCACGCCGTAGGTTGGCATCCAGCGGCTGCCGTCGAAGCCGTCCGCGTCGTTCTCTGCGCCGGTAATTTTGTTATACCCGCGAACGACCACTTTCTGATGGCGCGCGCCTGCGGTGAACAGCAGCTTGTCATCAAGCACGCCCAGGGTATCGCTCAGCAGCCAGCCCTGGGTGCGGGTGCGCCCGCTGGTCAGCGGATCGCTGTATTTACCGCCGGAGCCGTTGAAGTTTGTGCTGTCCGGCATATCCACGCCGGTGTTGTGGTAGATGTTGGTGGTCGGGTTATCCTTCGCCGCCGACATTTTCCACGCGATTTTTTCGTTTTTGGTCATTGCGGAGTACCCGACGTTGACCTTGTGCGAGACGAAGCCGGTGTTGAAGTTGCCGCGAATGCCCGCCATCCCGCTGACGGAATCGCTGATGCGGTTGGTATCCAGACGGCTGACCGTTGCGTTACCGCTCTTGTCCACCAGCTTCGGCGCGCTGTAGATCCCCTCTTCGTGCGCGTGCTGCGCGCCGAGGCCGGTATAGGCCGTCCAGCTGTCGGTGATGTCGTACTCGCTGCGCCACATCCCGAACTCGTTTTCGATATCGCTGTAGGCCCACTTCTGCGAGAAGTTACGATCGTTCTTCGGTAGTTCAGGCACGAAGTCCACCGCCGAGATGTTGACGCTGGTCGGGCTGCCGTGGAAGGTTTTTTTCTGATAGCCCAGATCCAGCGAGGTGCGGAAGCGGTCGCCTTTGTAGTCCAGGCCGGTGGAGAGCAGCGTGGTGCGGCGGCGGTCGTTCGGTACGCCGGTTTCCCCTTCACGATGCACGAGGTTCACGCGCGCGCCGAACTGGTCGTTATCGCCAAAGCGACGCCCCGCATCCAGCGTGGTGCCAATCTGGGAATCCGAGGTGTAGTCCACGCCCACTTTCGCCTGCGGCGTTTCCCCGGCATGCTTTGGCTCAAGGTTAATCATCCCGCCCACGCCCGAGCTTGCCGCGCCGTTCATCAGGGAGTTGGCCCCTTTGAAGATCTCAATGCGGTCAACCATCTGGGCATCCACCACCTGACGCGGCAGCACGCCGGAGAGGCCACCGAAGGTCATGTCGTCGCCGTCAAACTTCAGGCCGCGAATGCGGAAGGTTTCCGCGCTGTTGCCGTAACCCTGCACAAACTGAACGCCCGCGTCGTTGGCGACCACGTCAGCAATGGTTTTCGCCTGCTGATCTTCCACCAGTTTTGAGGTGTAGCTGATGATATTGAACGGCACGTCCATGGCGTTCTGCTGCCCGAGCATCCCCATTCGCCCGCCGTTCGCCACCTGCCCGTCAAGGAAGGCCGGCACCAGCTGGTCGCCACCGGGTTTAAAGTCGCCGGCAGGTGCAGACTGCACAACGATGGTGTCTTCTTTTTTATCCTCTGCCGCCCAGGCGGAATGTGTAACCGCGCCAATGGCGAGCGCCAGCAGCGTTTTGTGCATTTTGGTGTTGTTCATCGTTAACTCGTTTGAAAGTGCGCGCAAAAATAGCCCGTGGACGGGCCTTAGAATATATTGGTTGCAATGCAAATGAGAACTATACGCATTATCTATGCTTTGGCAAGCGCAAATCTTTGCAGGATCCTGCTCAAGTTAATGCGTGATAAAAGGGGATGCTCACCTTGCGCTGAACCATTTAAGTGAACACGCACGGAAAATTGATACCATTTTGGCAAACATGACGCAAATACGACAGAAGGAGAAAATCAGGCTGGTTTGAAACTGGCGTAAATGCCTGTTTCTAAATGGCACGCCCTGTAGGATTCGAACCTACGACCTACGGCTTAGAAGGCCGTTGCTCTATCCAACTGAGCTAAGGGCGCACTGAGAAGAGTGAACTTCGCGGTGGTGAAACGCGAAGAATTATACGGTCAATGTCAGGTGAGTCAATGCCTTTTCCGTTTTCGGGGGCAATTACCGCTAGCCGATTGTAAATACGGCTATTTTCTCAACATTTCTCACTGTTTCATCGTAAAATTTAGCGCTGCGAAAAGGCTTAGTTGCATTTAAGTAACGCCTGCTGTTTTCCTGCTCGTCGGCTCGTCACACTAGAGCGAGGTTTCCCGGCCACCTGGAGGCTGACAGACAACAGGACAATGGAGTGACAGCGCAAAACCCGTTCGATACGCCCCCCCGGTTACAGTTTATTTCTCAGGACATCGTCGGCATCAAACTGGAGCCTGTCGTCGCCCTCACCTCTCAGCGTCAGGTTGGCGTGGAGGTGCTTAGCATTCTGTCCGAAACGCAGCACAGCGAGGATTTTTTCCGCCATCAGTCGGCAGGCTGGTCAATGACGCTGCTTGAAGCGCAGCTTGCCGCACTAAAAAAGACGCCGCACGGTAATAACCTTTTTATTAATCTGCCGATAACCGTTCTGACAGAGCCAGCGTCTTTTCAGCGGCTCATCAATCTGAAAAACACGCCGCTGAATATCGAGATTGTTGACCTCTCTGCCTTTCTGGCGTTCTCTGCCGCACAGAAGCAGCGCGTCATTCAAAACCTGTCGAAACTCCGGGAACAGGGGCACAGTATATGGCTGGATGACATCGACGAAACGGTCATTCAGCCGTTTTTATTTTGTCGATTACCGTTGAACGGCATCAAAATTGATAAGGGCGCATTCTGGCGTTTACGCGCTACACCCGCGCTGAGGCAGCTGGTTTCACGTTGCTTTCAGCTGGCCGGGAGCGTGCTCATCGAAGGTATTGAGACTGAACGCGATCGCACCTGGGCACTGCAGGCAGGCGCAGATCTCGGCCAGGGATATTACTGGCCGTCCTGGACATGGCCGGAGGATTAAAGAGCCATTTCCAGGAGGGAGACCATGCGAATGACAGTGCGCCGTTACCGGCGGCGGCGTACAGGAAGTGATGCACTGGGATTTACGCACTCACCTTTTGCTCCCCCCTTTTTCGACCGGCTCGAGTTTTTGAGCCAGTCCATCAGCCAGCCCCGAAAAACCGACGCTCCGTTTATCATTCTGGTCACGGAGGATCATTTTCTGCGCACCGGTTTTCTCAATGGACAGTTTCCCCTGAGCAGCTGTTGCGACTATATCTCGCTGGATGATGCGCTCGGCGCTCAGGCACAATGGCCTTCAGCGCGTCTGGTGGTGGATGTAGAAAGCCGTTCCACCGGGCTGATTGATCAACTGGATCAGTTAAGAAGGCATAGCCTGTATCCCCCCTTCCTGACGCCGTGGCTACTGGTCCGGGCAGATAATTATGATACCCGCCTCTTCTGCAAAGCGGCGGGGCCTTTTCACGTGCTGGAACGTCAGATGAACGCGGCAGGGCTTCAACACAGCCTGATGGATGCCCGCCCACCGCAGGGGTCCGATAAAGACTGGTTTTCCCGCAATGAATGGCCCATTTTGCAGGAGCTTGCCCGCGGTAAGACGCTGCGTCAGATTGCCCTTCTGCAGAATCGCCCCTATAGCCGCATTATCTATCGTCTCAGCTGCATCCTGCTTAAGCTGGGGCTGAGCCATCGCCAGGAATTGTTACACCTTCTTAATAACCTCTCTGACTGCACGTTTTAACTTACGCACTAACTTCTTATTTCCTAAAGCGCTTTAGGAATTTACTTACCACGCATGTTATGAAATGGTTAAATTTTAACAATGTATTCGATTTTATAACTATTCCTAATTTATGGTTCGGAACCATGTGAAATGTCACAGAATGAACCAAAGGCAGCACTTTCCTCCATCCGTTAAGTGAATGCAGAAGGCGTTAATAAGATGATAATGATGTAAAAACAAGCAGCTTCGCTTCACTCTCCAGGAGTGGAAAGCAAAGTGAATAGCATGTTCTCCTGCGCGATGATGGCGTGACGTTGATGCGCCTTAAGCACTTTCAGATGAAGGTTTGACACCTTGCGAGGGCACTTTTTCGCCTCTTTGACCCTGGGTCGCCCGCCGAATCGACGGTCTTTTTTATTAACAATTACGCAACATAAAGAGACATCTGTTATTTTTTGTTATTACATAAAGATGAAAAGATGCGGTAAATGGGATAACAGGATATTTCCGCTAAATTTAAAAACATAGCCATTAAGATCCAGAAGATAATACAAACCAATAAGCGGAGACTAATTTACAGGGTTTTCGGAAAAAACTTACTCTGTATAATAAGATGCGTACCAAATCTGAATAAGAAAAATCTTTTTGCCAACACCAGCCAAATGAGATGACCGCGCTGAGGCACTGTTCTTTTCATTACGTAAACAAGGATGCTTTCGCTCTTTCCAGGGAAATACTACGGTATAGGGATCTGCACTTTATATCCTTCCGGCATTTCGAGAGTTTTACAAAACTCTACATAACGCTTTTAACAATCTGAGGCATTAAAAATGAAACCGGCATCCGTTATCATTATGGACGAACATCCTATCGTCAGAATGTCGATAGAGGTCCTGCTACAGAAAAATAAAAATATCACAGTCAAGCTTAAGTCTGGCGATAGCCATGAAGTTCTTGACTGTATTCGTAATCATCCTATCGATTTGGTGATCCTTGACATCGAACTTACGGGCACAGATGCCTTCGCTTTGCTGAAGAGAATCAGAAACTTAAACAAAGACATCAAGATTCTGTTCCTCTCTTCTAAATCAGAGTTATTTTACGCGGGTCGTGCGATTCGCGCCGGGGCCAACGGCTTCGTCAGTAAACGAAAAGATTTGGGTGAGATCTACAACGCCGTAGAGATGATTCTGATGGGTTATTCTTTTTTCCCGTCGGAAACGCTGAATTTTATAAACCATATGGGTTCGGGAAAAGGGATGGCAGCGGATATGCCATTATCGAATCGCGAGGTCACGGTATTACGTTATCTGGCGAATGGATTATCCAATAAGGAGATTGCTGAACAGTTACTGTTGAGCAATAAGACCATCAGTGCGCACAAATCCAATATTTATTCCAAGCTTGGCGTACAAAGCATCGTGGAATTAATAGATTACGCCAAAGCGCACGAGCTGCTATAACCTGAATTCACTCCCTGCAGTTTATCCGAGCTGCAGGGAGTGCGGTCAGCGCTAATTATAATTAATCATGAAGGTAGCATCCGCATCAGCCCGTCCGGGCTGAGGGTTATCGGCCGTGGCAATATAATTGGCATAAAATGATAGGGTCGCATTCCCCTGTGCATCAACCGTGACCGGCTGGCTGGCCTGCTGAAGCGCCAGACGCGTTTTATCCGCATCCCTGATCTCGACGGCGACGTGGCTCGCTGTACTGGCATCATTCAGCGCCAGCAACCCGCTATTGCTCCCGTCTGCCTTACCCGAGAACGTAATGGACGCCGCCCCGGGCGGACAGCCGGTCAGCTTCAGCGTGAAGGGCATAGGCTGCGTGCGACTCCCCGTGGTGTTGAGCTGCTTCGTGGGCCAGGTGCCCAGCGTGACCGTTTTGTCGCTATCGTTACCCTCTGCCACGCAGGTAAAATCGACGATATTGCCGTAGAGCCGAATATTAATTTCGCCCAATGCGGTTTCCGCCTGAGCCTGGGTGCAAAGCGCAAAGAGCGCCACGGTGATAAAACGGATCCCGTTTCGCATGTCTGCTCCTTAGTCGTAATCCACACGCAAATATCCGCGCGAGGTAAAGCGTCCTTCCGCTGGCTTGTTGCCCGTCACGCTCACCGGCCAGACCCGGATCCCCACCTGCGCCTGCGCGCTGTCGTCCAGGCGGAACGGAATTTTGCTCGTCAGGTTGTTAGGCGTGAGCGGCGCACCGCTCTCGTTGGCAATGATAAACCCCACATCCGGGTTATCCGACACCACCACATTATTGGAGACCTTTTCAGCCTCGACGCGCATCGTCAGCATGGCGTTTGCCTCCACGTTGGTGCATTTAATCGCGATGGTTTTACTTTGCGATGAGACGCCCTCCGGCTTGTTACCCACGCCCGCCTTGCTGAACAGGGAGGCGCCAATGTCGCCGAAATCAAATTCAACCACATTGCCGGCGTTGATGGCGCAGCTCTGCGGCACCTGAATGGTTCCGCTGTAGCTGATGGTGTAGACCGGCGTGGTCAACGGATCGGAGGAGGTGGTGGTGACGTAAACGCGGAACATGGTGGCACGCGGGATCACCACCATATTAATAAAGCGTCGGGTCACCTTAAGACGGAAAATAAGGCTGGAATCCTGCACGCCAAACGGTTTGTTTTTTGAAACGTTCGGATGGCTCCCCATCTGGATATAGTTTTTGGGTGGATAAAACGCGCCAGCATAGCTGTCCGTGATCTTCATCGCCCCGTCCAGATAGTCGTTAAGCTTCAGATACTGATAGCCATCGCTGGTCCCGGTGATCGGGTAATCCGTCACGTAGCTGCGCTTGGTGGTATTCCCGACGGTGCCCTTCGGGCAGACGGCGTTTACCCCCACCCACTGCGATTTCTCGCTGAGGGTGACAACCTGCCCAACCTGGTTATTCGAGCTGTTGAATTTATCCGTCAGGTCGTAATGCACCTCCGTCGGCACGCCCTTTTCATTGACGCACACGGTGGCTAACGCGTTTGTCGCGGGCAGGAGTGCCAGAAGCGACAAGGCAAAGATATGGATTTTAATCACAGCGGATCCCCTTAAGTGTGATCGCCTGTTGCAGGCTCTTTTCAGGCAAGCTGTAAGGCGCACGGCACTGGGACTGCGCCCCGTTACCCCACTGGACCAGCAGTTCGCCTTCCAGCGGCAGCCCACTCAGGTAAATTTGCCCGTCATCCCCCACCATGCTGGTCACGCCGCTCTGGGTTTCGCGCACCACGGCGCCGAACGGCACCGGCTGGTTGCCGCGCGTTACCGTCAGCAGGGCGCGCACGCCAATGCGGGTATCAAAGCTGGCGCGGACCAGCGCGCCTTTGGTCGGCACCACGCTGCTCACGTTGTTTTCGATGTCGGTGTTGTTGCTCATGGTATTGGTATCCAGCGCCACGCGGTTGTAGCGGTAGACGGTGGCATACGGCATGACCGCGTAGCCTCGCCAGTCGGTCTTCACGCCGGTCTGGTTTTCCACGCTGACGCCTGATGCCCCCGGCGCCTTAATCAGCACGTTGGTATCGCCCAGCGGCTGGCTGAAGGTCACGCCGTCTGAATGGCCAACTACCCCACCGGAGAGCTGCCAGTTGAGATCGTGCTGATCGCGGGAATAGTTGTAGCCCACGCCCAGCGTGCCGTAGGTTGCCTGCCAGTTGGCGCTGGCGCTTCCGCTTGAGCCGTTGGTGCTGGCGTGTCCCTGGGTCACGCTGTAGTTCAGGTTGCGGTCCTCAAGCAGCGTGCCGCTGACGCCGGTTTGCCAGCTCGTGTCGCCATCGCTGTTTCGGCTGGCGGATGCGGTGGCATAGGCGCGATCGATCGCGCTGTCCCGGCGATAGCCCTGGCGGGTAAAGAGGCTAAACGGCACGGAGACGTTAAACGACGCGATCCGGTCGGTACCGTCGATCCCGACGGATTTGTTCCACGACCATGACAGGGAGTAGTTGATCCCCTTAACGCCCCCCGCGTAGCCCAGCTGATACCAGAGGTTCGTTTCGTCCGTCCCCCAGTAGGTTTGCTCACTCCCGGAGATATAGACCGAGCCGTAATCCCCCAGCGACTGGGAAATATTGAGCTGGAAGCGGCCTTTTTTATTCCACGTCAGGTTGTGATAGCTCTGCACGTCCGGCACATCGTTATCGTCCTGGCTATCGGCATACTGGTAGCCCTCCATTGAGCGCCAGGCCACGTCGTCCAGGGTGTAAAACCCCTTCGTTGAGTAGCGGTAGCCCAGCAGCTGGAAGTTGGTGCCAAACCCGTTCAGCGATTTTGCATACAGAAAACGCAGGGACTGACCTTCATGTTTGCTGTCGTCCGCGAGTTGGCTGCGGGCGTGGGTGATATCGACGGAAACTGCGCCCCAGTCACCGAGGTTTTTCCCGGCACCGACGGCCACTGCGGTATAGCGTGACGCCAGCTGGGTACCGCCATAGAGCGTAAAGCCGTTAGCAAGGCCGGTAATCAGGGTGCCCTGGGCGAAGAACGGTGTATCCTGGTCGCTGTTACCGCTGCGGTAATCCCCCGCCACGAGGTCATATTTCCAGCGCCCTTCACGCTGCAGGAGCGGCACGGTGGAGTACGGCACGGTGTAGCGCTGCTGGCTGCCGTCTTTCTCTTCCACCGTGACGTCAAGGTCACCGCTGGAGGAGGTCGGGTTAAGATCGGTAATGGCGAACGCGCCGGGCTGGACGTAGCTTTGATAGATAACGTAGCCGTTCTGGCGAACCACCACTTTGGCAGGCGTACGGGCAATACCGCGCACGGTCGGCGCGTAACCCTGCAGGCTGTCGGGGTACATGCTGTCAGACGAATAGAGCCGCCCGCCGCGAAAACCGACGCTGTCGAAAACGTCATTCCCGGTGTTGCTGTCGCCCAGCACCAGCTCACTTTTCAGTGGGATAACGGTGCGCTGCGCCCAGGTGCCAATATTCTGCCACTCGCTGCGCCGCTTCCCGTTATTTTGCGTGTAGCGCCATGCGCCGTTGTTGCGTAAACGCCAGGCGCCATAGTTCAGCCCGCTCTGCAGGTTCAGGTAATAGCTGTCGTCCTCGCTTCCCCGGTTGCCCGTAAAGCTGTAGTTCACCAGCGCGGCGGGAATGCCTTCATCCCACTGTTCAGGCGGAATATAGCCGCGCGCGCTGTTTTGCATTGCCACCTGCGGCAGGCTGACGTTCAGGCGCTGTGAAGCAAAGTTAAATACCGTTTCGCTGCCGGGAATGGCCGTGGTCAATGGAACGCACGTTTCACCCTGCACCTTCGCCAGCTCGGGAAATGCGGCAACGTTGACGCCAAAGCGATCGAGCATCGCGCGCGTAATGCACGGCGACAGGCCGCCCGCCACCGGCGGCGTGTTCTCGGCCTGTTCAAAACGCACGTCCTGGGTGCCGATAAACTCATCGTTACGCCAGATATCCACGCGATAGATGCCGGGTGCCTGCTGGTGCCCCTGTTCAAAACGCGACAAATCCGCCACGCTGGCGGTGTCGTCGGATAAGAAGGCCGGGTTGAAGTAGCTTTCGCTCCAGCCAGCCTGCGGCCAGAGCGCGGCCATCAGCGCCAGTGCAACCGGGCAGTAACGTCCCTGGTGGTTTTTCATCGCCCTGACTCTGCTCACAGGTTGACGCTGCGCGCCGGTGTAATGGCGCCGTAGTCATTCACGCTCTGCCAGGAGAGCGTACCGCCGGCCCCGGCGGGCAGCACCTGCTGAGCCGAGTTTTTCGGCGCGACCATCAGGTTTTCCAGCGTCTGACCGCCCAGCTTCAGGTTGACCAGAGTGATGTAATAGGGCGAGGCGTTGCTGACTTTGAGATGGTTCCCCACGCGCTCAAAGCGCAGCTGGGAAAGCGCCTCATCCGGCTGCATCGCCAGGTTATTCGGGCGCACAAACAGCTTGATGCGCGAAAGGATCGCCAGCTGCAGCACGTTATTATTTTCCGTTTTCGCTTTGTTCACTGACGGGATCGCCTTCACGTTCATGTAAAAGAGCGATTCGCGATCGGCGGGCAGCGCGGGCCCGGCGTAAATAATACGCAGCGTGTTTTCGCTGTCCGGCTCGCTAACGAACAGCGGCGGCGTGACGGCAAAGGTTTTTTCCTTTTGCCCGCTGGCATTTTCGATCCACGCGTTAATTAAGTAGCGTTCTTGTTTATTGCTGTTGGTGATCGCCAGCGACGTTTGCTTCGCATCCGCCGGATAAATAACGCGCGTGGCCCCCAGCGCAATACCGCCGGAAGCATTCGCGCAAGCAGAAACCATCATTAAAATAAACGATAAAAACAGTCCTGGTTTAATTAGCATATTCATCAAAACCGTACCTTTAATAATGTGTTCGCAGGTGTTATGGATAAATCAACGTAAACCAGACATCCGACTGAATATTGCCTGGCACGAGGTGTTCGGAAATAGCGCGATAGCGGGCGCTAAAATGAAATGCGAGCTCGCTGGTATTCACGGGCAACCAGCTGACGGCCGTCGCATTCGGGATAATCTGACGCTGCTGCTCATCAAAAAGCGCCAGCCCTACGCCGCTGCTGACAGGCGTTTCACCTGGCCGCGATGTCGCCAGAAAAACCTGCGGATCTTCCGCGGGCGTCACGCCCTGAAACTGGATCCCCACGATGCGGGAGACATCCACGCTGCAGTCCAGCAGCCGCACGGTGAACGGCACATTAACCGTTGAAAAGCTGCCCACACCGGAAAATGAATTGGTTCGGTACTGCCCCATGTCGATGCGCATATTCTGGCTGTCGGGCGCCACGGCGCAGCCGCCGTTTACCAGCTCCCCACGAAGATGCACCTTGCCGCCTTCGATCACCACGGTATGCGCCGATGCCGGGCAGGCCATCGCAAGGGTTAACAGCAGTAGTGTTCCAGTCCTTGTCATCCTTCGTTCCTGGCAGTAGCGTATGACGGGCCTCGTCCCTGAGGCCTGAACATCCCTGTGCGAGGGTATTATTCGTATTTCATTACGAAGGTGGCGTCAGCGTTCGCCTGGCCTGGCTCGGTGGTTGCAGCCGTTGATTTGTAGCGCGCGGTGAATTGCAGGGTGTTAGTCCCTTTAATCAGGTCTTTCGCGGCAGAGAAGGTGGCACCGTCCGGGGTCAGCACGCTGGATTTGCTGTCGAGGATCTCGATACCCACGCCTTTCGCGGTGTTGTCGTTATTACCGGACGTCACGGCCAGCAGGGTTTTGTCGGTCGCGTCGATCTGGCCGGTGAAAGCAACGGCAGCGGTTTTCGCAACCAGCGGATCGCAGTCATTCAGTTCAATGTTGAACGGAATATTAGAGGTGGTGTCGCCCACTTTGGTGAATTTCGCGGTACGATACTGACCGAGATTAACCGTCTGCTCGGAAGAATCGGTATTTACTGAACAAGCAGCATTAACCAGTTCACCTTTAAAATGCACGGTACCGCCATTTACGGTAACCGGCGTAACGGGATCGGCTGCATTAGCGGCACCCGCGACCAGGGCCAGTGTTGCAATAACAGAAGAAGCAATGTTGCTGAGTTTCATGTCTATTCCTTTAAAATGTAAATAACCCTTCCCGCGAAAAATCGGGAATAAGAAATACGTTCAATTGCATAATTGAAAACTTATTTCGGAGGAGACAAAGTAGCTCAGGATGTAATTTTTAAATATGTCAAAACACTGCCATTTCGCCAGGTCACATCCTAATCCCGTCTAAGAAATTGACCATCCCTTAAGAAGGGTTTTTACGCCTCACGGATGAAAACTCGTAAAGGGTGACTGACAGCGGCGCTCGCTTCTGACAAAATACAGGCAATCCCCCCTTCAAACGTTACAGACGGAATCTTCTCTCTGATGGCAGCAAAGATTATTGACGGTAAAACGATTGCGCAGCAGGTGCGCTCTGAGGTCGCGGAAAAAGTGAAGGCGCGTAAAGCCGCCGGAAAACGCGCTCCCGGGCTGGCCGTTGTGCTGGTTGGCAGCAACCCGGCATCACAGATTTATGTCGGCAGCAAACGCAAAGCGTGTGAAGAGGTGGGGTTCGTCTCCCGCTCTTACGATTTGCCGGAAACCACCAGCGAAGCGGAACTGCTGGAACTTATTGACACCCTGAATGCCGATAAAGAGATCGACGGCATTCTGGTTCAGCTGCCGCTGCCTGCGGGCATCGACAACGTGAAGGTACTGGAGCGTATCGCGCCGGATAAAGACGTCGACGGTTTCCATCCGTACAACGTAGGCCGCCTGTGCCAGCGCGCGCCGCGTCTGCGCCCGTGCACCCCGCGCGGCATCGTGACGCTGCTGGAGCGTTATAACATCGACACCTACGGCCTGAACGCCGTGGTCATCGGCGCGTCCAATATCGTGGGCCGTCCGATGAGCATGGAGCTGCTGCTGGCCGGCTGCACCACCACCGTGACCCACCGCTTTACCAAAAACTTGCGTCACCACGTTGAAAACGCCGATCTGCTGATCGTCGCGGTCGGCAAGCCGGGCTTTATTCCGGGCGAGTGGATCAAAGAGGGCGCGATTGTCGTGGACGTCGGGATTAACCGTCTGGAAAACGGCAAAGTAGTCGGCGACGTGGTGTACGAAGATGCGGCGGCTCGCGCCTCTTACATTACGCCAGTGCCGGGCGGCGTTGGCCCGATGACTGTAGCAACGCTGATTCAGAATACTTTGCAGGCATGCGAAGAGTACCACGATGTAGAGGAAGCATAAGATGGCCACATTTTCATTAGGCAAACACCCGCACGTTGAGTTGTGCGATCTGCTCAAGCTCGAAGGCTGGAGCGAAAGCGGCGCGCAGGCGAAAATCGTTATCGCCGACGGACAGGTGAAAGTAGACGGCGTGGTGGAAACCCGCAAGCGCTGCAAGATTGTCGCCGGCCAGACCGTGAGTTTTGAAGGGCAGAGCGTGACCGTGACGGCGTAAGCCGTTTGTTGCCCGGTGGCGCTGCGCTTACCGGGCCTACGTACTGTCTCCGTTTGTAGGCCGGGTAAGGCGAAGCCGCCACCCGGCAATTTCTATCTCTATCCCCTCACACCCATCACGGTTATTTATCGATCAACTTCAAATAATCACTATTTCATCTGTTGAAAGGTGAGATTTCAGTTGCGCGTTTTTCACTCTTTCCCCACGATAAGTAGAACGTTCTACTAAAACGTTCTACTTACAATAACAGCGCTTAAAAAGCGCTACTCGGGGGAAATCAGCATGAGTCTGATATCAGGATTTGTTAAATCGCTGTCTAAGTTATCGATGATTGGTCGCGCCTTAATGCTGCCAATTTCACTGCTTCCCGCTGCGGGCCTCCTGCTGGCCTTCGGCGATAAGTTCCACCTGCCGCTGATGATGAACGCCGGCGGGGTTATCTTTGATAACCTGCCGATGCTGTTTGCCATCGGCTCTGCTGTCGGTCTGGCCTCGGAATCCGGCATTGCAGCGCTCTCGGCGGCGGTGTCGGTGTTTGTCACCAACATCACCATCAGCACCGTGCTGAGCATTACGCCGGAAATGGCCTCACAGGGCGGAAAATATGCCATGGTGGTCGGCATCCCGACGCTGCAGATGGGCGTCTTCGGCGGGCTTATCTGCGGCATTCTCGCAGCCTGGTGCTACAACCGCTTCCACACCATGCAGCTGCCGGAGTTCCTCGGCTTCTTCTCCGGGAAGCGCTTTGTGGCGATCGCCACGGCGTTCCTCTCTTTCCTGATGGGGCTGCTGCTACCGTACGTCTGGCAGCATATTCAGGCCGGTATCGACGCGCTCTCCGTGATCGTAAACGGTGATAACCAGGCGGCATCAACCTTTATCTTCGGGCTGGTGGAGCGCGCGCTGATCCCGCTCGGCCTGCACCACATCTGGTATCCGTCCTTCTGGTATTCGTTCGGGGATTACACCACCCAGGCGGGCCAGGTGATCCACGGCGACCAGACCATCTGGTTCAAAATGCTCGAAGAGGGGGTGAAATCCTTCAGCAGCGACACCTACCAGAACGCCGGTAAGTTCATGCAGGGCGAGTTCCCGCTGATGCTGTTCGCGCTGCCCGCGGCATGCCTGGCGATGTACCACGAAGCGCATACGAAGAATAAGAAAATCGCGGCCGGTATTCTCTTCTCCGCTGCCCTCACCTGCTTCCTGACGGGGATCACCGAGCCGGTAGAGTTCACCTTTATCTTCGTGGCGCCGATTCTGTACGTCTTCAACGCCATCATGGCGGGCCTGGCGTACATGACCATGTACCTGCTGCACGCGCATATCGCCAAATCGTTCTCGGCGGGCTTTATCGACTACCTGTCGTTCGGGATCCTGCCGTCGTTTAACGGCTATCAGACCAACTTCCTGAGTGCCATTATCATCGGCATTCCGATGGCGCTGATTTACTACTTCACGTTCCGCTTCGTGATCCGTCGTTTCGACGTGAAAACGCCGGGCCGTACGGAGGTGACCGCCAGCGCGAATGACAAGTCCGATTCCGAACTTGCCACCGAAATCATCGGCCTGCTGGGCGGCGCGCAGAACATTGACTCCGTCGGCTCCTGCATCACCCGCCTGCGTCTGGAAGTGGCGAAGAGCGATGCGGTGGACAGGGACGGACTGAACGGGCTCGGCGCGCGCGGCGTGGTCTTCGTCGGCGACAACGGGATCCAGGTGATTTTCGGTGCCAGAGCACAGTTTATCGCCCAGACCATGTCCACCATGATCGGCAAATAATAAGATGCCTGAACGACACGTCTCCTGTACGCTGGGAGACGTGTCTTATCCGGCTGATAATCGGTAAATTTCAGGGAGCGGTTTTGAAGAAAGTCAGCATCATTGATGTCGCAAAGCACGCGGGCGTCTCGGTCTCTACCGTGTCGCTGGTGCTACGTCAGAAAGGGAAAATCTCAGAGGCGACGATCGAGAAGGTCAATGCCGCCATCACGACGCTGGGCTATGTTCATAACGTTGCCGCTGCCAACCTCCGCGCCAACACCTCCAATCTTATCGGCCTGATCCTGCGCGACTTCAGCGACAGCTTTTCCATCAAGGTGATGGCGAGCATCGTTCAGGAGCTGGAGAAGCAGGGTTATATGGTGTTTCTCGGCCAGCCGCTGAACGACCAGGAACATCTGGAACGGACCCTGCTGTCGTTTAAGCAGCAGGGCGTCGCGGGCGTTATTTATCTGGCGTCTGACACCCGTAACGACGCTTTACCGGAGCAGATCCGCCAGTGCCCGCTGCCGCTGGTGGCGGTCTCGCAGTCTCTGCTGGACGAAAAATGCAATCTGGTCATGCGCGATAATCGCCAGGCGGCGAATCTGGCCGCACGCTATCTTATCGAACGCGGACACCGCACGATCGCCTACATTGGCGGACGCGAGGGCTGTCTTATCCGCGAGCAGCGCCTGCTCGGCTTTCGCAGCGCGATGACGCAAAACGGGCTGGTCTGGCGCGATGATTATTCACCGGCCTGCAGCGACGACACCCAGGCCGCCGCGATGGCAACGCGCCAGCTGCTGGAGAAAAACAGCTCCATCACCGCCCTGCTTTGCCACTCCCCGGATGCGATGATCGGCTCCATTTCCGGCATTCATCAGGTGGGCCGCACCGTGGGGAAAGACGTGTTCCTGACCCAGCAGGTGGCGCTGATCGGTTTTGAAGATATGCTTCACGTCAACCTCACCTCCCCTTCCTTCACCTACGTCTCCTCGGCCAGCGATGAAACCGGACGACAGGCGGCGGGGCTGATTATCCGCAAGCTGAAGGAGCCGGATCTGCAAACCCAGCGCATTACGCTGTCCGGGCAGCTTATCGCCCGCGAGTCGGCGTAAAATCAGAATTTGACACAGGTTTGCTGCAGCGAATTCGCTGCTATATTGCTGTGATTTGCCATGGATAATTGCAATGCCTACCGTTATCACTCACGCTGCTGTTCCCCTTTGCCTGGGCTTAGGTCTGGGAACGAAAGTCATCCCTCCCCGCCTGCTGTTTGCCGGGATCGTGCTCGCCATGCTGCCGGACGCCGACGTGCTGGCGTTCAAATTCGGCGTCGCCTACGGGAATATTTTCGGCCACCGCGGCTTTACCCATTCGCTGCTGTTTGCCTTTGCGGTACCGATACTCTGCGTGCTGATTGGCCGACGATGGTTCCGGGCCAGCCTGACGCGCTGCTGGCTGTTCTTAACCGTTTCACTGCTGTCGCACAGCCTGCTGGATTCCGTTACCACCGGCGGAAAAGGCGTCGGCTGGCTGTGGCCGTGGTCAGACGAGCGCTTCTTTGCGCCGTGGCAGGTGATTAAGGTCGCGCCGTTTGCGCTGTCGCGCTACGCCACGCCGTACGGGCATGAGGTCATTACCTCGGAACTGCTGTGGGTGTGGCTGCCGGGGGTGGTGCTGATGGGGATGTTGTGGTGGAAAAGAAGGTAAAAAAAGCCGGGTGGCGGCTGCGCCTTACCCGGCCTACTTTTACCCGTAGGCCCGGTAAGCGTTAGCGCCACCGGGCGTTACAGACTTACTTACGACGCCAGGTCGTCCCCTGCGGGCCGTCTTCCAGAATGATGCCCATCTCGGTCAGACGGTTACGCGCCGCATCCGCCGCCGCCCAGTCTTTGGCCTGACGCGCTTCCAGACGCGCTTTAATCAGCGCTTCAATCTCCGCCACTTCACCGTCGTCCGCCTGCGCACCGCTCTGCAGGAACGCGTCCGGCTCCTGCTCCAGCAGGCCGAGCACGGAAGAGAGCTTACGCAGATGAGATGCCAGCGCATTCGCCGCCGCCATGTCCTCTGACTTCAGGCGGTTCACTTCGCGCGCCATGTCGAACAGTACGGAGTAGGCTTCCGGGGTGTTGAAGTCATCGTTCATCACCTCAACGAAGCGCGCTTCGAACGCTTCGCCGCCCGCCGCAGGCACAGATTTATCGGTGCCACGCAGCGCGGTGTACAGACGCTCCAGCGCCGAGCGCGCCTGCTTCAGGTTCTCTTCGCTGTAGTTCAGCTGGCTACGATAGTGGCCAGACATCAGGAAGTAGCGCACGGTTTCCGCATCGTAATACTTCAGCACGTCGCGCACGGTGAAGAAGTTGCCCAGCGATTTCGACATCTTCTCGCGGTCAACCATCACCATCCCGGAGTGCATCCAGTAGTTAACGTACTCGCCGCCGTGGGCGCAGGTGGACTGCGCAATTTCGTTTTCGTGGTGCGGGAACATCAGATCCGAACCGCCGCCGTGAATGTCGAAATGGTTGCCCAGCTGCTTGCAGTTCATCGCTGAACATTCAATGTGCCAGCCCGGACGGCCTTCGCCCCACGGGGATGGCCAGCTTGGTTCACCCTCTTTGGACATTTTCCACAGCACGAAGTCCATCGGGTTACGCTTCACGTCCACCACGTCCACGCGCGCGCCGGCCTGCAGCTGGTCCAGGTCCTGACGGGAAAGCGCGCCGTAGGTTGGATCCGTCGGCACGGAGAACATCACGTCGCCGTTTTCCGCTACGTACGCATGACCGCGTTCGATCAGCTTTTCGGTGATCTCGATAATTTCGTGGATATGGTGGGTCGCACGCGGCTCGCTGTCCGGACGCAGAATATTGAGGGCGTCAAAATCTTTGTGCATCTCAACAATCATGCGATCCACCAGCGCAACAAAGCTTTCGCCGTTTTCATTAGCGCGCTTGATGATTTTGTCGTCGATGTCGGTGATGTTACGCACGTACTTCAGGTTATAGCCCAGGAAGCGCAGGTAGCGAGAGACCACGTCGAACGCGACAAAGGTGCGGCCATGGCCGATATGACAGAGATCGTAAACCGTAATACCACACACGTACATGCCGACTTCCCCGGCATGGATAGGTTTAAATTCCTCTTTCTGGCGCGTCATTGTATTAAAGATTTTTAACATCGAAGATTCCATGTAAACACGTGTGTGAGTTGTTTGTTCCATATAATACCCATAATTCGGAATAGGATCAGCACACAATGCAAGGTGATCGCGTCCTGTGGTTATGCTATAACAAGCCCCTATATATGACCCGAAGGCGGGTCGACGTACCACAATAACGGAACAGGATGCAAAAATGGTTACTTTCCACACTAATCATGGCGATATCGTAATCAAGACCTTTGATGACAAAGCGCCTGAAACAGTTAAAAACTTCCTGGACTACTGCCGCGAAGGTTTCTACAACAACACTATTTTCCACCGCGTGATCAACGGCTTTATGATCCAGGGCGGCGGTTTCGAGCCTGGCATGCGCCAGAAAGAGACCAAAGAGGCGATCAAAAACGAAGCGAACAACGGCCTGAAAAACACCCGCGGTACGCTGGCAATGGCCCGTACTCAGGCGCCTCACTCTGCCACCGCGCAGTTCTTCATCAACGTAGCGGACAACGACTTCCTGAACTTCTCCGGCGAAAGCCTGCAGGGTTGGGGCTACTGCGTGTTCGCAGAAGTGGTTGAAGGTATGGACGTGGTCGACAAGATCAAAGCCGTCTCTACCGGCCGCAGCGGCATGCACCAGGACGTTCCTAAAGAAGACGTTGTGATTACAAGCGTGACCGTCAGCGAGTAATTCGTGGCGACACTCTTTATTGCGGATCTGCATCTGCAAACAGAAGAACCGGCGATAACCGCCGGTTTTCTGCGTTTTTTACGCGGTGAAGCGAAAAGCGCCGACGCGCTGTACATCCTGGGCGATCTGTTTGAAGCCTGGATTGGCGACGACGATCCTAACCCGCTGCATCGTGAAATGGCTGCCGCCATTAAAACGCTGGTAGATTCTGGCGTCCCCTGCTACTTCATTCACGGCAACCGTGATTTCCTGCTCGGCAAGCGCTATGCCCGCGAAAGCGGTATGACGCTGCTGCCGGAAGAACAGGTGCTCGATCTCTATGGCCGCAAGGTACTCATCATGCACGGCGACACGCTCTGCACCGACGATACCGGCTATCTGGCGTTTCGCGCCAAGGTCCACACCCCGTGGATCCAGAAGGTGTTCCTTGCCCTGCCGCTGTTTATCCGCAACCGCATCGCCGCCAGAATGCGTGCGGGCAGCAAAGCCGCCAACAGCAGCAAATCCCTGACCATCATGGACGTCAACCCGCAAGCTGTGGTGAGCGTGATGGAAAAGCATGGCGTTCAGTGGCTGATCCACGGTCATACCCATCGCCCTGACGTGCATTCTCTGAGCGCCAACGGTGAACCGGCCCATCGCGTGGTATTGGGCGCATGGCATACTGAGGGTTCGATGGTCAAAGTCACTCCCGACGGTGTCGAACTGATCGCTTTTCCGTTTTAACGTTTTCTCGTCGTTTCGCTTGTTTCTCAGCCACGCAACCGTTTTCCTTGCCCGTATAACATGCTATTCTCTGTGCCCTCGAAAGCAGTGTGTTTCGCACCACAGGAGTTTTAAGACGCATGTCTTCCCGCAATAATCCGGCGCGTGTCGCCATCGTGATGGGGTCCAAAAGCGACTGGGCTACCATGCAGTTCGCCGCCGAAATCTTTGAAATCCTGAATGTTCCGCACCACGTTGAAGTGGTTTCCGCACACCGTACGCCGGACAAACTGTTCAGCTTCGCCGAAAACGCCGAAGAGAACGGGTATGAGGTGATTATTGCCGGTGCGGGCGGCGCAGCACATCTGCCGGGCATGATTGCCGCCAAAACGCTGGTGCCGGTTCTGGGCGTCCCAGTTCAAAGCGCCGCGTTAAGCGGTGTCGATAGCCTCTACTCCATCGTCCAGATGCCGCGCGGTATTCCTGTCGGCACGCTGGCAATTGGCAAAGCGGGCGCGGCGAACGCCGCCCTGCTGGCCGCGCAAATTCTTGCAACGCACGACAAAGATTTACACCAACGCCTGGCGGAGTGGCGTAAAGCCCAGACCGACGAGGTGCTGGATAATCCGGACCCGCGGGGTGCGGCATGAAGCAGGTTTGCGTCCTCGGCAACGGCCAGCTGGGCCGCATGCTGCGTCAGGCTGGCGAACCGTTGGGGATTGCCGTCTGGCCCGTCGGGCTGGACGCCGAGCCGGAAGCCGTGCCGTTCCATCAGAGCGTAATCACCGCCGAAATTGAACGCTGGCCGGAAACCGCCCTGACCCGCGAGCTGGCGCGCCATAACGCCTTTGTGAACCGCGACGTGTTCCCGATCATTGCCGACCGTCTGACGCAGAAGCAGCTGTTCGACAAGCTGGGCCTCGCAACCGCCCCGTGGCAGCTGTTGTCTGATAAAAGCGAGTGGAACGACATCTTCGCCATGCTGGGCGAGCTGGCGATTGTGAAGCGCCGCGTGGGTGGCTACGACGGCCGCGGCCAGTGGCGCCTGCGCGCAGGCGACACCGCCGAGCTGCCGGACGACTGCTACGGCGAGTGCATCGTTGAGCAGGGCATCAACTTCAGCGGCGAAGTGTCGCTGGTTGGCGCACGCGGGCACGATGGGCGCACGGTGTTTTACCCGCTGACGCATAACCTGCATCAGGACGGCATTCTGCGCACCAGCGTCGCCTTCCCGCACGCCAATGCCGACCAGCAGGCGCAGGCGGAAGAGATGCTTTCTGCCATCATGCACGAGCTGGACTACGTGGGCGTGATGGCGATGGAGTGCTTCGTCACGCCGTCGGGCCTGCTGGTCAACGAGCTGGCGCCGCGCGTGCACAACAGCGGCCACTGGACGCAAAACGGCGCCTCCATCAGCCAGTTCGAACTGCACCTGCGTGCCATCACCGACCTGCCGCTGCCACAGCCCGTCGTTAACAGCCCGTCGGTGATGATCAACCTGATCGGGACCGATCTGAACTACGACTGGCTGAAGCTGCCGCTGGTGCATCTGCACTGGTATGACAAAGAGGTTCGCGCGGGTCGTAAAGTGGGTCATCTCAACCTGAACGACAGCGATACCGACCGCCTGAGCGCCACCCTGGAGGCGATCGTTCCTCTCCTGCCGCCAGAATACGCGAGCGGAATTGTCTGGGCACAGTCAAAGCTCAAGTAAGACATCTGCGCCGGGGAGTTGACCTTCCCCTTCCCCGGCGTACAATCCCCGCCCATTGCTGCTGAGTTTTCTTCTGGAATCACCATGAACGATGGAACGGACTATCGCGCGATCCTCGCGTCTGATACCCCTTTAATCGACGTTCGCGCGCCGATCGAATTTGCCCAGGGTGCGATGCCCGCCGCACTCAACCTGCCCTTAATGAACGACGACGAGCGTGCCGCCGTCGGTACCTGCTATAAGCGCCAGGGACCCGACGCCGCGCTGGCGCTCGGCCATAGCCTGGTGAGCGGCGAGACGCGGGAGTCGCGCATTAACGCCTGGCGTGAAGCCAGCCTTGCGCACCCCGAGGGCTATCTCTGCTGCGCGCGCGGCGGTCAGCGCTCGCATATCTCTCAGGCCTGGCTGAAAGAGGCTAGCATCGACTACCCGCTGATCCGCGGCGGCTATAAGGCCCTGCGCCAGACGGCAATTCAGGTCACCATTGAGCAGTCGCAAAAGCCGATGGTGCTTATTGGCGGCTGTACCGGCAACGGTAAAACGCTGCTGGTGAAGCAGCACGCGCAGGGCATCGATCTGGAAGGGCTGGCGCACCATCGCGGCTCGTCGTTTGGCCGCACGCTTACGCCGCAGCTTTCCCAGGCGAGCTTTGAGAATCACCTTGCGGTTGAGCTTTTGAAAAAAGACGCCGCGCGCTGGGTGCTGGAGGACGAGGGCCGGATGATTGGCTCCAACCACCTGCCGGAGTGCCTGCGCGACCGCATGGTTGACGCCCCTATCGTTGTCGTCGAAGACCCGTTTGAAACCCGTCTTGAGCGCCTGCGCGAAGAGTATTTTGACCACATGTGGGCGGATTTTACTGCCGCGTACGGTGAGGAGGCGGGCTGGAAGGAGTACAGCGAGTACCTGCACCACGGCCTGTTTGCCATTCGCCGTCGGCTTGGGCTACAGCGTTTTGCGGAATTTACGGCGCTACTGGACGCGGCACTTGCCGAACAACAGCGAACGGGCAGCACCGACGCGCACTTCAGCTGGCTTGTACCGCTGCTGAAGGACTATTACGACCCGATGTACGGCTATCAGCTGGAGAAAAAGGCGGAGAAGATTGTCTATCGCGGGACGTACGGCGAGGTCGCTGACTGGCTTAACCGCTAAAAGAAAGCCGGGTGGAGAGGTAAAAGCAAAACGGCAACCTGGTTGCCGTTTTTAATGTTTGTTCCCTCTCCCGGTGGGAGAGGGTCAGGGTGAGGGCATCAGCCCGCAACCTACAAGACCGCTTAGAAGTCGTAACGCAGACGCACCAGGTTCATGTCGCCCAGGTTGTCGGTGCTGGAGGTGAACACGTGTTCGTAATCCACGCGGAAACCGTAATCCAGCTGGAAGCTGATACCCACGCCGTTGTCGATGCGCTGGTAGTTACGGCCGTTCACGTACTCGATGCGGTCACCCATGAAGTAAGGCTGGATGGATTTCACCGCGTACTGACCGATTGGGAATTTGTACCCTGCGAAGTATTCAATACCCCACGCGTCGCCCGCAAAGTAGTCGTTAACAGACACTTTTTTGGTGATCAGGAAGTTCTGGTACCAGCCGCCGCCAGCGGAGAAGGTCCAGTTGTCCGGCGTCCAGCTCAGCGCAGTACCGACAATATTCTGGTCGTAGGATTTGCTGTCGCCGTTGTCCGGGTTACGCATATCCGCGCGGGTGTAGTTCCACGCAGCGCCCCAGGTCAGATCGGTGGTCAGGTGGTAATCGATACCCAGTGAGCCGCCGCCTTTACGCTTGTAGCGCAGGCCGTTGCCCGGCAGGTATTCGCTGTCTTCAAACAGGTAGGATGCATAGATGTCCGCATCGCCCACGGTTTTCTTATATTTCAGCATCTGGCGTGAACGGTAAGAGCCGTCGTAGTCGCCGTTGATCCCGTTACCCGGCGCCTGGCCGATCATGTCGTAGTCCCAGATATCGGTTTTCGCGCCCACCACATCGTAGTACACGCTGTTCTGCTGGCCGAAGGTCAGCGTACCCCAGGTATCGCTCTTCAGGCCGGTGTAGAGCATACGGCGTGAGGTGTCGTGCGCGCCGTCGGCGTAGTGGTTATCCCAGTTAAACTGCGCCGGAATGTTCACACCAAGCTCGTAGTAGCTGATCCAGCTGATGTCATCGAACAGGTAGTAGTCTGCCGCGAAACGGAAGCGGGTACCGCCGTCAAAGCCGTTACGCTTGTAGCCGTTTTTGCCGTCATCGCCGGTCATGTTCTGGAATTGCGGACGAATGCTGCCGCCAACGGTGAAGTTCAGGCGGCTCAGCGGGTTACCCGCCTGAGGATCCTGCTTAAGTACGGTGATTTCTGCCTGAGATGCAAAAGTAGTCAATGCCACTGCCGCGCCGATCGTTGCCGCCAGCGCTGATTTTTTTATAGTCATTATTTTTCCTTAATAGACACGCTGCTAAATATTTAGCTGGTGAATATTAACCGGAAATTTTCGGGCTGTGTGGGCGGGTTTTTAATGTTTTGTGCTACTAAATGCGTTGGCATTATCGCTTTGTGCTATTTAAGCATTACGCACCGGCATAAAAACCGGTGCGTAATGATTACCATGCCAAATCAATTCACAAACTGCCGGAACAGGGCCTTGCCCTTTAACAATCGCGCCCCGAGCCAGCCCCCGCAGAGGGAGAGCAGCACCGCGCCGCAGAGAGGGAGTACTAGCCAGAGACGCCAGTCAGGCTCCCACGGGAAGTCGAAGACCTTTGTCTGCAGCACCGCCAGCGCCGTCTCCGCGCCAATCGCCGCGACCAGACCCGCCACCAGCCCAAGCAGCGCAAACTCGCTCCAGAGCGTCGCCCGCAGCAGCCGCTTACCCGCGCCGAGCGTGCGGTAGACTATCAGTTCCTGATGACGCTGGCGCATGCCCACCTGCACCTGCGCCAGCAGCAGCAATATGCCGCAGATTGTCACCAGCACCACCATCACCTCCAGCGCGCGGCTCACCTGCTCCAGCACCTGCCCGACCTGTTTGAGGATCGCGCCAATATCCAGCAGGCTCACCGTCGGGAACTCCCGGTTAAGCTGCGTCAGCATGCCGTTGCCGTTTTCCCAGCGGAAGCTGGTCAGCCAGCTCTGCGGCTGCCCGTCCAGCGCGCCCGGCGGGAAGATGAAGAAGAAGTTTGGCCGCAGGCTTTCCCAGTCCACTTTACGGAGGCTGGTGACTTTGGCGGTAAAATCCTGGGTATCACCGGTGAAGGTCACGCTGTCCCCGAGCTTCACGTTCAGGCGCGTCGCCAGTCCCTCTTCCATCGACACCTCTCCCGCTTTCGGCGGCCAGCTACCGGCGGTAATCGGGTTATGGTCGGGACGTTTCTCCTGCCAGGTCAGGTTGAGTTCGCGGTTAAGCGACTCATCCTTGTTCCCCTCGGTTGACTGACCGTTGATCTGCGTCAGACGCGCGCGGACGATGGGATAGAACGACTCGGGGATAATGTGATGCTCCGACAGGAAACCCTTCAGCGGCGTCACCTGTTCCGGTGCGATGTTGATCAGGAAATAGTTCGGGCTTTCCGGCGGAAGCTGCTGCTGCCAGCGATCCAGCAGATCTCCGCGAAGCACGAGAAGCAGCGCCAGCAACATAAACGACAGCGAAAAGGCCGACAGCTGGCTGAGCGTTGACCAGGGCTGATGCAGCAGGCGGTTGACCGCCAGCCGCACAGGCAGGGATTTTACCGTCAGCCTTTTCAGGACGTTGAGCAGTATCCAGCCCAGCACGCCGCACAGCAGCGCCAGTACCACCGCGCCGGCCAGCACGGCCCACAGCAGGGTGCTGCCGCCCATCAGCCAGGCCAGCAGCCCGACCGCAACAGCAATAATCGCCGGAAGATAGAACTTCAGCGGCCAGACGTTCGCCACCACATCATTGCGCAGCACCCGCAGCGGCTGCGTCGCGAGCAGCAGGCGGTACGGGCGCAGCCCCACCAGCACCGAGATCACCGTCATCGCGCCCATCGCCCACAGCCACGGCCAGAGGCTTGCCGGGGGCAAAGCGGCCGGCAGCACCGGTTTCAGCATCACCATCAGCAGTTTTTCAAACAGCAGGCCTATTATTCCGCCGGTGAGCGCAGAGAGGGCCAGCAGCATCAGCCACTGACCGACGATCAGCTTGCGCAGCTGCGCCCGCCCCGCGCCGAGGGTTTTAAGGATCGCCACCAGGTCGTAGCGGCTGCGGCAGTAGTGCCCCATCGCCACGGCAACCGCCGCCACCGCCAGCAGCAGGGTTAACAGCGCCGACAGCAGCAGGAACTGTTGGGAACGTTCGAGGGATTTGCCGAGCGCCCCTTCGTCCTGCTCCAGCCCGTACCAGCGGTGTTCCGGCTTGAGCTGCGGCAGAAGCCATTTTTCATACGCCTCCAGCTGCGCGGGCGTGCCGCCAAACTTGTAGCGCCAGGTGACGCGACTTCCCGGCTGGACGGCGTTGGTTTTCGCGACATCGGCGGTGTTCATCAGCAGGCGCGGCGCGAGCTGGAACGGGTTAAAGCCGGAGTCGGGCTCCTGCACCACTTCCCCGGCGATTTTCAGCGTGGCATCGCCAACGTCAATACTGTCGCCGGGTTTCAGGTTGAGAAGTGCCATCAGGCGCGATGCCAGCAGCACCGTGCCGGGCGTCGGCTTTAGCCCCGGCGGGCTGGTTTGTAATTCCCCGTACATCGGGTAGATGTCGTCCACGGCCTTCACGCTGGCGAGCTGCGGGGTGTCCCCCGCGAAGGTCATGGTCTGGAAAGTGAGCTGCTCCCCCACCTTTAGCCCTTCCTTGCGCGCTTCCTCAATCCAGCCTGGCGGCACAGGACGCGAGCTTTGCAGCGCCCGGTCCCCGGCCATAAATTCGCGGCTCTGCTGGCTGAGCCCTTTTTCCATACGGTCGCTGACGCTGCCGAGCGCCAGCACGCAGGCCACCGCCAGGCTTAACGCCAGCCAGACAATCAGCAGCGAGGGCGAGCGCCATTCGCGCCAGAACCAGCGGGCGATCATGCTTCCTCCTGAAGAATACCGTTCACCAGCCGCAGGCGGCGGTCGCAGCGGGCGGCCAGCTGCGGATCGTGGGTCACGAGGATCAGCGTGGTGCCATGTTCGCGGTTAAGCGAAAACAGCAGATCAGCAATTTTGTCGCCGGTTTTACGGTCAAGGTTGCCGGTGGGTTCATCGGCAAACAGCACTTCCGGGCGGCCATTAAACGCCCGCGCCAGCGCCACGCGCTGCTGCTCGCCGCCGGAAAGCTGTGCCGGAAGATGGTCGAGGCGCTTGCCCAGGCCGAGCTGTTCCAGCAGCGCCTTCGCATGCGTGCGGCTTTCGCGACTCTTTTCGCCGCGCAGCAGCGCCGGGAGCTCGACGTTTTCCAGCGCGTTCAGGGTCGGGATCAGCATAAAAGACTGAAAGACAAAACCGATATGCCGCGCGCGCAGCGCGGCTCGCGCCTCTTCATCAAGCTGGTGCAGCGGTTGCCCGACCAGGTGGACTTCGCCGCTGCTGCCGTCGTCCAGACCGGCCAGAATCGCCAGCAGCGTAGACTTGCCGGAACCGGATTCGCCAATCAGCGCGATGGTTTCGGCGCGTTTGACAACGAGTTCAACTCCGGTAAGGATTGAAAGCTCCTGCTCCCCCTGACCGACGGACTTCTTAAGACGATGAACTTCAACACTGTTTTCCGCTGGCATTTGCCCTTCCTGTTTTTGATGCTGATGACCTTCCGCGCGGCGGCAGCGGACACGTTACTGATTCTTGGCGACAGCCTGAGCGCGGGCTACCGCATGGCGGCCAGCGCGGCCTGGCCGGCTCTGCTCAATGACAAATGGCAAAGCAAGACGACCGTTATCAACGGCAGCATCAGCGGCGATACCTCGCAGCAGGGTCTGTCGCGCCTGCCTGCGCTGCTTAAGCAGCATCAGCCGCGCTGGGTGCTGGTTGAGCTTGGCGGTAATGACGGCCTGCGTGGCTTCCAGCCGCAGCAAACCGAGCAAACGCTGCGCACCATTTTGCGGGACATCAAGGCGGCAAACGCCCAGCCGCTGCTGATGCAAATTCGCCTGCCCGCCAACTACGGTCGTCGGTATAATGAGACCTTTAGCGCGATCTACCCTAAGCTTGCCAAAGAGTTTGATATTCCGCTCCTGCCATTTTTCATGGAAGAGGTCTATCTCAAACCTCAGTGGATGCAGGACGACGGTATCCACCCCAATCGCGATGCGCAGCCGTTTATTGCCGACTGGATGGCAACGCGGCTGGCTCCTTTAGTTAAACATGACTCGTAATTCAGCGGAGTTCCTGACAGGTAAAGTTATGCAAAAATCGGTCTTAATTACAGGATGTTCCAGCGGAATCGGCCTTGAGAGCGCGCTTGAACTAAAGCGCCAGGGATTTAGGGTGCTGGCAGCGTGCCGCAAGCCTGACGATGTCGAGCGCATGAACGGGCTGGGCTTTACCGGCATACAGCTGGATATGGACTCGCCGGAGAGCGTTGAACGCGCCGCCGACGAGGTGATAGCCCTGACCGAAGGCCGTCTGTACGGTCTCTTTAATAATGCCGGTTACGGCGTGTATGGCCCGCTGGATACGCTCTCGCGCGAAACGCTGGAGAAGCAGTTTTCAACCAATTTCTTCGGCGTCCATCAGCTCACCATGCGTCTGCTCCCGGCCATGCTGCCGCACGGCGAAGGGCGCATCGTAATGACATCGTCAGTGATGGGGCTGATTTCCACCCCGGGCCGCGGCGCCTACGCCGCCAGCAAATATGCGCTGGAAGCCTGGTCCGACGCCCTGCGCATGGAGCTGCGCCATAGCGGCATCAAGGTCAGCCTGATTGAACCCGGCCCGATCCGCACCCGCTTTACCGAAAACGTGAACCAGACCCAGGCGGACAAGCCGGTCGAAAACCCCGGCATCGCCGCACGTTTTACCCTCGGGCCAGAGGCGGTGGTTGCCAAAGTGCGCCATGCTTTTGAGAGCGAGCATCCCAAAATGCGCTATCCGGTGACGCTGGTCACCCATGCCGTCGGCTGGTTAAAGCGCCTGCTGCCGGGCAGGATAATGGACAAAATTTTGCACGGCTGAGTTGAAGCGACGACGCTCATCCCCATGTAAAGAGTAAACCGACAAAAGAGAAAGCCGCATGTCCGTACAGAATATCGTCAATATTACAGAAGCAAACCTGCAACAGGTCCTCGAACAGTCGATGGCTAAACCGGTGCTGTTCTACTTCTGGTCTGAGCGCAGCCAGCACTGTCTGCAGCTGACGCCGCTGCTGGAAAACCTTGCCGCGCAGTACAACGGTCAGTTCATTCTGGCGAAACTGGATTGTGACGCCGAACCGATGGTGGCGTCGCAGTTTGGTCTGCGCGCCATTCCAACCGTTTATCTGTTCCAGAACGGCCAGCCTGTCGATGGCTTCCAGGGACCCCAGCCGGAAGAGGCGATTCGCGCCCTGCTGGATAAAGTGCTGCCGCGCGAAGAAGAGCTGAAAGCGCAGGAAGCGATGGCGCTGATGCAGGAAGGCAAATACGACGAGGCGCTGCCGCTGCTGAAAGAGGCGTGGCAGCTGTCGAACCAGAACAGCCAGATCGGCCTGCTGCTGGCGGAAACGCAGATCGCCCTGCACCGTTCAGAAGACGCGGAAGCCGTGCTCAAGACGGTACCAATGCAGGATCAGGATACTCGCTATCAGGGGCTGGTGGCGCAGATTGAGCTGCTAAAGCAGGCGGCGGACACTCCGGAAATTCAGCAGCTGCAGCAGCAGGTGGCCGACAACCCGGGGGATGCCGCGCTGGCAAGCCAGCTGGCGCTCCAGCTGCATCAGGTGGGACGTAACGAAGAGGCGCTGGAGCTGCTGTTCAGCCACCTGCAGAAAGATCTGGCTGCCGCAGACGGTCAGGCGCGCAAGATGTTCCAGGAGATCCTGGCCGCGCTGGGCACCGGAGACGCGCTGGCGTCGAAGTATCGTCGTCAGTTGTACGCGCTGCTCTACTAACAAAAAATGCCCGGTGGCGCTAACGCTTACCGGGCCTACAAAAAACCGATATTACCCCGTCTTTTTCAACTGCGTCACCACCAGCTGGTGGCGCGGGTTGTAGAACTTCCGATAGGTCAGGTAGCAGGCAATGATGGTTGACAGGCTCGCCGTGGAAAGCAGCATAAACGTCACCATGATCTGATACTTAATCGCTTTTACCGGATCGATACCGGCAAAGATCAGCCCCGACATCATGCCCGGCAGGCTCACCAGCCCCACCGTTTTGGCAGAATCCACGGTCGGGATCAGCGATGAGCGAATGCTCTCACGAATCAGCCGCGCTGAAGCCACTTTTGGCGTCGCCCCCAGGCTTAACTTCTCCTGCAGCTGCTGCTGTTCACTGCTGAAACGCTGGCCGAGGTTGTTGTAGCACAGGCCAACGGCCACCATGGCGTTTCCCGCAATCATCCCGGAGATAGGGATCACCTGCATCGGCGTAAACTCAATCGAGCCAGAGAGTACCAGCACCGCCAGGGTGAGCGCCGTCCCGGTGGTAATCGCGATAAATGACGAGATAAACGCCTTATCAATATATTTACTGCGTTTCTGTGCGTTCCACGCCGCGTTAAAGCAGATGAAGAGCACCATCAGCAGCGTCAGCACCGCGTGGTTGACGTTGAAAATATACTTCAGCACATAGCCGACGATGATGAGCTGAACCACCGCGCGGCAGATACTCCAGACAATATCTTTTTCCAGGCCCAGCTTTTCCCGGTAGCTGACGACGATAGCAATCAGCACCAGAACCATCGAAAACGCCAGAGATTCATTGGTAATGTTATGCTCACCCACGGTTGGCCTCCTGCATTTTCCCGCCGTGCGGCTGGAGCGTAATCACGTCATCCGCATGGGTAATTTCGTTTGAGTCGTGCGTCACCCACAGCACGGCAATATTCTGCTCGCGGGCGTAACGATGAATAATCTCGTTGACGTTGCGTTTGTTGGCATCATCGAGCGCGCTGGTGATCTCATCCAGCAGCAATACCTTCGGTAAGAACTGCAGATTACGGATCAGCGAGACGCGCTGCTTTTCGCCGCCCGAGAGCTCACTGATGGATTTGGTCAGCGTCTCCTTCGCCAGGCCAAAACGGGCCAGATCGTCGATGAATTTTTCCGGCTCCGGCGTTTTATTGCGGATTTGCCACGGAAAAATCAGGTTATCAAAAACCGTGTCGCCAAAAAGCACGGGCGTTTGGACGCAATAAGAGACCTGCTGGCGATAGCTTTCCGGGGAAAGTGACGCAATATCCTGCCCTTCAAACAGAATGGTTCCCTCCGTTGGGCTCAGCAGTGAGGCCACAATCTTCAGTAAGGTGCTTTTACCGCAGCCTGACGGCCCCGTTATCAGCTTGAACTCACCGGGAGAAAGGTTAAACCCGACGTGCTGAAGGATCGTGTTATTTGCGACACGAAAGCCGACATCCTTTATCTGCAAAACTGCATTTTCGTTGTTCATATTTTTTCCAGTAACTCCTGAGCGTTATTAGCATAATCCGTGCCGCACGTTCGTCACAACGCGTTTTAGCGCCCCCTTTCGCCACCAAGACTTCCGATTGTGTTTACCGTGCATTCATTAGACATGCTTTACACTTTCGCTTTACAGTTTACGCCGTGACCTTAGCGACACTTCCGCATCCCTGGTTTAGAACATTCGTTAAAGTGGTGTTAAGCTCTGCCCGCAACACAATAAGGAAGTACAAGAATGTCTAATATTCACACTTTTTATGAGTTCTCTGAACTTGAACCCGGCGTGAAAACCATCGATCAGCTTCTTGCCGCCATTGCTTCAGAATCCGTTACGGCTTATGTGTTCGGGGGAGAGCTTGTCCGGTTCGTTAAGGGCCTGCTGAAGATGAAGCCGGTCATTCAGCTGAAGAATTGCCGCTTTGCGTTTGATAACGGCACTCGCTTCGTTGAAATCGACGGCAGAGGGAATGTCAAAGAGTTCGAGCCGGGCAAGGTTCCGGCCTGGTTCCAGTCTCCCGGTGAGTTTGCCCGCGGCCAGTGGCTGGTCAACCATGATTTTGCGGACCTGATGACGCCGGAATTTATCCGCGCGTTTATCGAACGCTTCCCGGACGTAAGCAAACGACGCGAACACGCGAACCTGCTGTTCGATCTGCAGCTCAATAAGCTGGCGCCCGCGCAGCCCGCGGCGAAAAAGACCGGCAACGTTCAGGGCAAAACGACCAAACCCAAAGTCACCGATCTGCAGTCTTTCGAACTCTTCAGCCAGTTTTATGCGCGTATGAAAACGGCAGTCTGTGCAGACCAGTTCCCGACGCTGCAAATTCTGACGGGACACGACGCCGTCAACGACGCACCCACCTCTCTGAAGGGCGCGGTACGCACCTGGTTTAAAGGGATCACCGGTCAGCTTCCGCCGAACAACAAGCGCGTGGGCGCGGGCAATGCGGAACTGTTCTGCGCGCCGATCCGCGAGCAGCTGCGCCAGGTCGAAGAGATTGGGCTGGAGACCTTCTATCACGGCCTGTCGAAAGCCATCGCCGATGCGGGTGACGATGCGCTGATCGCTGACTTTACCTACAGCTACCACTAACGCTCTGCCCCGCCCGTCGGACGGGGCGAATTTTAGTCCATTAGCCGATATACTTACGAATAGCAAACACGCGCTTTTTCTCATCAAAGCATGCAAAACAGGAGGTTTTTATGCTCATCGTTGTTCCCGTCCTTATATTCGTCGCGCTGGTTATCGTGGGCGCAGGTGTCAAAATTGTCCCTCAGGGTTACCAGTGGACCGTCGAGCGCTTCGGCCGCTATACCAACACGCTGCAGCCCGGCCTAAGCCTGATTGTGCCGTTCATGGACCGGATTGGTCGCAAGATCAACATGATGGAGCAGGTGCTGGATATCCCCTCTCAGGAAGTGATCTCCAAAGATAACGCCAACGTTACCATTGATGCCGTCTGCTTTATTCAGGTGATTGATGCGCCGAAAGCGGCCTATGAGGTGAGCAACCTGGAGCTGGCGATCGTCAACCTGACGATGACCAATATCCGTACCGTGCTCGGCTCGATGGAGCTGGACGAAATGCTCTCCCAGCGCGACAGCATCAATACCCGCCTGCTGCACATTGTTGACGAGGCAACGAACCCGTGGGGGATCAAAGTCACCCGTATTGAGATCCGCGACGTGCGCCCACCGGCAGAGCTGATCGCCTCCATGAACGCGCAGATGAAGGCCGAGCGTACCAAGCGTGCCTATATTCTGGAAGCCGAAGGGGTCCGTCAGGCGGAGATCCTCAAAGCGGAAGGGGAAAAACAGTCGCAGATCCTGAAAGCCGAAGGCGACCGTCAGTCCGCGTTCTTACAGGCTGAAGCGCGTGAACGTTCCGCAGAAGCGGAAGCCCGCGCAACGCAGATGGTCTCCGAGGCGATTGCCGCCGGTGATATCCAGGCCGTGAACTACTTCGTGGCGCAAAAATATACCGATGCGCTGAAAGAGATCGGCTCCGCGAACAACAGCAAAGTGGTGATGATGCCCCTGGACGCCAGCAGCCTGATGGGCTCTATCGCAGGGATCGCCGAACTGATCAAAGACAGCGGAAACGAGCGTAAAAAATGATTGAGCTCATCGTTGCACATCCTCATGCCTTCTGGCTAAGCCTCGGTGGCTTATTGCTGGCGGCGGAGATGCTTGGCGGCAACGGCTACCTGCTCTGGAGCGGTGTTGCCGCTGTCATTACGGGCCTGCTGGTCTGGATCCTTCCTCTGGGCTGGGCGTGGCAGGGCGCGCTGTTTGCCGTGCTGACGCTGGTTGCCGCCTGGCTGTGGTGGCGCTGGCTTAACCGTCAGGTCAAAGAGCAGAAACCGCTGGACGCGCATCTCAACCAGCGCGGACAGCAGATTGTCGGCAAGCGCTTTACGCTTGACGCCGCGCTGGTGAACGGGCGCGGGCACATGCGCGTGGGCGACAGCTCGTGGCCGGTGGTGGCCGACGACGACCTCAGCGCCGGAACGCAGGTTGAGGTCATTGCGGTGGAAGGGATTACGCTGCGGGTAAAAGCCTGCTAGACGTGGGTTTTGCGATGGCAGCAGCCGGCAAGATTATCAATAATCGGGCAGTCGGCGCTGTCATCACCCGGACAGGATTCCGCCAGCTGCAGCAGCTGTTCACGCATCGCCTGTAGCTCGATGATGTGGCGCTCGATCTCCGCCACTTTTTCCAGCGTGCGTTTTTTCACGTCCGCGCTGTGGCGCTTCGGATTGTTAAACAGGTTAACCAGCTCGCCGCACTCTTCCAGGTTAAACCCCACCTGTCTTGCCTGGCGCAGCAGCGTCAGTTCATCGAGATGCAGCTGCGTGTAGCTGCGGTAGCCGTTTTCACTGCGCAGCGGTGGCGTTACCAGCCCCTTCTCTTCATAAAAGCGGATCGCCTTGCTGGTTAAGCCGGTTTTTTTTGCCACGTCACTGATATTCACATTTCCCCCTTGACCTTCCCCTTGATGGAAGGTTTAACCTTCATAACAGTTAGCGAAAAGCGTTACTCCGGTCAACAACTGACCAATATATTATACGGGAGTTTTGTTATGTCTCACACTATCGACCTGACGCTGGACGGCCTCTCCTGCGGCCACTGCGTCAAACGCGTTAAAGAAAGCCTGGAACAGCGTCCTGACGTTGAAAGCGCTGAAGTGACTATCGACCATGCCGCCGTGACCGGCAGCGCCAGCGCGGACGCGCTGATTGATACTATTAAACAGGCCGGTTATGGGGCGGAGTTAAGCCACCCAAAGGCTAACCCGCTGGCAGAGTCATCATCCCCGTCGGAAGCACTGACAGCGGCCACTCCTGAGCTTCCGGCAGCGGATGATATTGATGACAGCCAACAGCTGCTGATCAACGGCATGAGCTGCGCCAGCTGCGTCTCCCGCGTGCAGAACGCCCTGCAGGCGGTACCGGGCGTCGCACAGGCACGGGTCAACCTTGCGGAGCGTACTGCGCTGGTGATGGGCAGTGCCTCCGCCGCAGATTTAGTGCAGGCCGTGGAAAAAGCGGGCTACGGGGCGGAGGCCATCGAAGATGATGCCGAGCGCCGCGAACGCCAGCAGGAAACGGCTATTGCCACCATGAAGCGCTTCCGCTGGCAGGCGATCGTCGCCCTGCTGGTCGGTATTCCGGTGATGGTGTGGGGCATGATGGGTGACAACATGATGGTCACCGCAGACAACCGCACGCTGTGGCTGGTGATTGGTTTAGTTACCCTTGCGGTCATGGTCTTTGCGGGTGGGCATTTTTATACCAGCGCCTGGAAGAGCCTGAAAAACCGCACGGCGACGATGGATACGCTGGTTGCGCTCGGTACCGGCGCGGCGTGGCTTTACTCCATGAGCGTGAACGTCTGGCCCCAGTGGTTCCCGATGGAAGCCCGCCATCTCTATTATGAAGCCAGCGCCATGATTATCGGCCTGATTAACCTGGGCCACATGCTGGAAGCGCGCGCTCGTCAGCGCTCCTCGAAAGCGCTGGAACGCTTGCTCGATTTAACCCCGCCGACGGCCCGCGTGGTCACGGACGATGGGGAAAAAAGCGTCCCGCTGGCTGAGGTACAGCCGGGCATGACGCTGCGCCTGACCACCGGCGACCGGGTGCCCGTCGACGGTGAAATCAATCAGGGCGACGCCTGGCTGGATGAAGCGATGTTGACCGGGGAGCCGATCCCCCAGCAAAAATCACAGGGCGATGCGGTTCATGCCGGTACGGTAGTGCAGGACGGCAGCGTGCTGTTCCGCGCCAGTGCCGTCGGTAGCCACACCACGCTGTCGCGTATTATCCGCATGGTCCGCCAGGCCCAGAGCAGCAAGCCGGAGATTGGCCAGCTTGCTGACAAAATCTCGGCCATTTTTGTGCCGGTAGTGATCGGCATTGCTCTGCTGAGCGCGGCGATCTGGTATTTCTTCGGCCCGGCACCGCAGATTGTCTACACCCTGGTCATCGCCACCACGGTGCTGATCATCGCCTGTCCGTGCGCTCTTGGCCTGGCGACGCCGATGTCGATTATCTCCGGCGTGGGCCGTGCCGCCGAGTTTGGCGTGCTGGTCCGTGATGCGGATGCCCTGCAGCGGGCGAGCACCCTGGATACGATTGTCTTTGATAAAACCGGTACGCTGACCGAAGGCAAACCGCAGGTAGTGGCCGTGAGCACCGCAGGCATTGCGCAAGAGGATGCGCTGCGCCTTGCCGCCGCGCTGGAGCAAGGTTCCAGCCACCCGCTGGCCCGCGCCATTCTCGACAAAGCGGGCAATGCAGCCCTGCCGCAGGTCAGCAATTTCCGTACCCTGCGCGGGCTTGGCGTCAGCGGTGAAGCCGACGGCCACGCGCTGCTGCTGGGTAACCAGGCGCTGCTGAATGAAAACGGTGTTGATACGTCCGCGCTGGAAGAAGAGCTGAAAGCACAGGCGTCTCGGGGCGCCACCCTGGTTCTGCTGGCGGTGGATGGCAAAGCCGCCGCGCTGCTGGCCGTGCGCGATCCGCTTCGCCAGGACAGCGTGGATGCCTTACAGCGCCTGCACCGCGCGGGCTATCGCCTGGTGATGCTGACCGGGGATAACCCGACCACCGCCAACGCCATCGCAAAAGAGGCCGGTATTGATGAGGTGATTGCGGGCGTGCTGCCGGACGGCAAAGCGGATGCCATCAAGAACCTGCAAAGTCAGGGTCGCCAGGTGGCGATGGTGGGCGACGGCATCAACGACGCCCCGGCGCTGGCCCAGGCGGACGTAGGGATAGCCATGGGTGGCGGGAGCGATGTCGCCATCGAAACCGCGGCCATCACGCTGATGCGCCACAGCCTGATGGGCGTGGCCGACGCCCTGGCCATTTCGAAAGCTACGTTGCGCAACATGAAGCAGAACCTGCTCGGGGCGTTCGTCTATAACTCGCTCGGTATTCCGGTTGCTGCCGGCATTTTGTGGCCGCTGACCGGCACCCTGCTGAACCCGGTGGTTGCGGGTGCGGCGATGGCACTCTCCTCCATTACCGTGGTGAGCAATGCCAACCGTCTGCTGCGGTTTAAACCGAAGGATTGAACCTTGTTCTCGTACGCGCTAGCATGACCCTTTCCGGTCATGGAGCGCGTATGAGTCTGTTTAATCGTATAAAAGCATCGTTTCGCGCCCTCTTCCCCCGCCGCTATGCCTGGCCCGGCCTAAATATTTCGCTTCCCGGCGGGCAACACCTGCACCTGGTCGGCAGCATCCATATGGGCACGCAGGGAATGTCTCCTCTGCCATCCGGTCTGATAAAACGCCTGAAGCGCGCCGACGCGCTGGTCGTCGAGGCGGACATTTCCGGCCACGAGTCGCCGTTTGCCGGGCTTGAAAGCGATCTCCCGCTGGCGGAGCGCCTGAACGACGACCAGCTCGCGGAGCTGAGGCGCGTGGCGGCAGAAACCGGCGTGTCGCTCTCCATGATTGACACCCTGCCGCTGTGGCAAATTGCAATGGTGCTGCAGGCCACGCAGGCGCAGCGTCTGGGCCTGCGCGGTGACTACGGCATTGATTACCAGCTGCTGAACGTGGCGCGGGCGCGCCGTATGCCCATCATCGAGCTTGAAGGGACGGACAGCCAGATTGCGCTCCTGCGCCAGCTTCCTGACGACGGTCTGATGCTGCTGAATGATACCCTGACCCACTGGCACACCAACGCGCGTCTGCTGCAAACCATGATTGGCTGGTGGCTGGATGCGCCGCCCGCGGACGGTAAGCTGGCGCTACCGTCGACGTTCAGTGAATCGCTTTATGATGTGCTGATGAATGCGCGCAACAAAGCCTGGCGAGAGACGCTGCATGCTTTACCTGCGGGGGAGTACGTGGTCGCGGTCGGGGCGCTGCATTTATACGGCGAAGGGAATTTGCCGTCGCTGTTGAAATAAAAAAATGGCCAATATCTCTATTGGCCCGTCAAAGAGGAATTTCATCGTTTTTATTATACCGAAGTGACCTTCGGCTGAGCCGATTGTCGCTCAAAGTGACCATCACTGCCAACACTATTGCGCAAGATGGTGCTATTTTTTAGACAAACGTCAGGCGTATGCTGGCTGCATGAATTGTCTGTCGTAAGAAGGATAGCTATGACTCCCGCCGTTAAATTACTCGAAAAAAACAATATTTCTTTCCGGATCCATACCTACGATCACGATCCGAACGAAACCAACTTTGGTGATGAAGTGGTGCGCAAGCTGGGGCTGAACGCTGACCAGGTCTATAAAACGCTGCTGGTCGCGGTGAATGGCGATATGAAGCACCTCGCCGTGGCGGTAACGCCCGTTGCCGGACAGCTCGATCTCAAAAAGGTAGCGAAAGCGCTGGGGGCGAAAAAGGTCGATATGGCGGACCCGATGGTTGCGCAACGCACCACGGGCTATCTGGTGGGCGGGATCAGCCCGCTCGGACAGAAAAAACGCCTGCCGACGCTGATCGATGCGCCTTCGCAGGAATTTGAGACGATCTATATTTCGGGCGGTAAACGCGGGCTGGATATTGAACTGGCCGCGGGCGATCTGGCGAAAATGCTGGATGCGAAGTTTGCGGATATTGCCCGCCGGGAGTAAAAAAAGCCGGGTGGCGGCTACGAGGTAAAAGCAAAACGGTAACAGGCGTTACCGTTTTTTGTGTTCGCGCCCTCTCCCGGTGGGAGAGGGTTGGAGTGAGGACATCAGGCCGCACAACACTACTGCCAGCTCACCTCACCTTTCGGCTCATAGGCATTCACGTCAATCGGCGAATTCTGCTCGATGTACTGCTTCAGCACTTCCGCATCAATAAAACCGGTGTTTACGTAGCCCGGTTTATTATCGATGTGCGGATAGCCGTCGCCGCCGGTGGCGTTAAAGCTTAACGTCGCCAGACGGTAGGTTTTCGCCGGATCGACCGGCTCGCCTTTGATTTTCAGATCGTTGAGCTTGCCGTCCTTCGCCACAAAGCTGACGTTGGCAAACTGCGGATAGGCACCCGAGTCCGGCTTCATCTGCGCCACGGCGGTCAGGTAGTCAACGACCTCTCTCCCGCTCATATCCGCATACACCACCACGTTGCCGAACGGCTGCACCTTCAGCACGTCTTTATAGGTGATGTTTCCGCCTTCGATGGAGTCACGAATGCCGCCGCCGCTCATCACGCCGAAGTCCGCATTCGTGCGCGCCATCTGCGCCGCCAGCACCAGATGGCCCATGTTGGTCTGCACGAAGCGGACTTTACTGCGGTCCCCTTCCAGACGACCGTTCAGCGTGCCGATTTTCACCTCCAGCTGCGCCTTGCCTTTGTTCTGGAACGGCGTCAGCAGGGAGAGCATCTGCTGGTTTTCAGCAATCTCTGGCGTGTAAAGTACGCGCTCGCTTTTCCCGTCCGGGTAGGTGACTTTCTTCTTCAGGTTCACCGGGATGAGCTGATAGCGCACCAGCTTCATCTCACCGTTACGAAACTCAAAGTCCGCCCGCCCCACGTATTTACCCCACTCGTGGGCCTGCACAATCCAGATCCCGTTCTGACGATCTGGCGCACACGGCGTGCCCGGCACGTAGTCCACCTGCTTTTTGTTCTCCGACGCCATGCACACCGGATCCTGCGAGTGACCGCCCACAATCATCGCCAGCGAGCCCGCTGGCAGGCTGCGCGCCATCTCCACGTCGCCGGGCGCATTGGAGCCGTGCTCGCCGTTATCGTAGTGTCCCATGTGGGTAGTGGCGATAATCACGTCCGGCTTTTCGTTCTGCTGCAGCTCCTGAATCACCAGCTTCGCTTCGTCTGCCGGTTTGCGGAATTCGATATCGGTGAAGAACTCAGGGTTACCGATTTTTGCCGTATCGTCGGTGGTTAAGCCGATGACCGCAATTTTGAGATCCTGACGCTTAAACAGCGCCCACGGTTTAAACAGACGTTCGCCGGTGCTTTTCTGGTAAATATTGGCGGAGAGGAACGGGAATTTGGACCATTTCTCCTGCTGGCGCAGCACGCTCAGCGGATTATCAAACTCGTGGTTGCCGACGGCCATCGCGTCGTAACCGATTAAATTCATGCCGCGGAAATCGGGTTCAGCATCCTGTAAATCCGATTCCGGCACGCCGGTATTAATATCCCCGCCTGAGAGCAACAGCACGCTGCCGCCCTGGGCCGCCACCTCTTTGCGAATGCCGTCCACCAGCGTTTTTTGCGCCGACAGACCATACTCGCCGTATTCACTGCGCCAGAAATGACCGTGATGATCGTTGGTATGCAGAATGGTGATTTTATAGGTTTTATCTTTTTCATACGCCTGCGCGGGCAGGCTTGCCAGGCCCCATGCGGCAATAAGCGCCAGCGCGACGCCCCGCTTCATTAACTTCATCTTCTCTCTCCCTGACCAATAGACAAAGGCAAAAATTACAGTGACTAACAAGAATAGACAAATAAGTTTTCAGAATTGCGACTTTCTTCAAATGTCACGGACGAGTATGTTAGTCGGATAATAATTACTCCCTGCATCTCTAATAACAAATTGACGTGGAATTTATGGCAATCAGTGAATCAACCCAGCCCGCTCCGGGCGCGCCGGCGTCGCGCACCTCTTTTAAAGTTTTAGGCGCAATCAGCCTCTCGCACCTGCTCAACGACATGATCCAGTCGTTGATTCTGGCGATCTACCCGCTGCTGCAGTCCGAGTTTTCGTTAACCTTCGTACAGATCGGGATGATCACCCTGACCTTCCAGCTGGCCTCGTCGCTGCTGCAGCCGGTGGTGGGTTACTGGACGGATAAATACCCGATGCCGTGGTCGCTGCCGATAGGCATGTGCTTTACCTTAAGCGGGCTGGTGCTGCTGGCCATGGCAGGCAGTTTTGAAGCGGTTCTGCTCGCCGCCGCGCTGGTGGGAACCGGCTCGTCCGTCTTCCATCCGGAATCGTCCCGCGTGGCGCGTATGGCCTCCGGTGGCCGTCACGGGCTGGCGCAGTCACTCTTCCAGGTAGGGGGCAACTTCGGTAGCTCCCTCGGCCCGCTGCTGGCGGCGGTGATTATCGCCCCGTATGGCAAAGGCAATGTGGCCTGGTTTGTGCTGGCCGCCCTGCTCGCCATTGTCGTGCTGGCACAAATCAGCCGCTGGTACGCCGCCCAGCATCGCGTGAACAAGGGGAAACCTAAAGCGAAGGTTATCAATCCCCTGCCTCGTAATAAGGTCATTCTTGCGGTTTCCGTGCTGCTGGTGCTGATTTTCTCCAAATACTTCTATATGGCGAGCATTAGCAGCTATTACACCTTTTATCTAATGCAAAAATTCGGATTATCGGTACAAAACGCGCAGTTTCACCTGTTTGCTTTCCTCTTCGCGGTGGCCGCAGGAACGGTCATTGGCGGGCCGGTGGGGGATAAAATTGGCCGTAAATATGTCATTTGGGGCTCTATCCTCGGGGTGGCGCCGTTTACCCTTATTTTGCCGTACGCAAGTCTGGAATGGACCGGGATTTTAACCGTGATAATCGGTTTTATCCTCGCCTCCGCGTTTTCCGCCATCCTGGTCTATGCTCAGGAGCTGCTGCCGGGCCGTATAGGTATGGTTTCCGGGCTCTTTTTCGGTTTCGCCTTTGGGATGGGCGGCCTTGGCGCAGCCGTATTAGGGATGGTTGCGGATCACACCAGCATCTTCCTGGTTTACAAAATTTGCGCTTTCCTGCCGCTTCTTGGGATGTTGACCATATTCCTGCCTGATAATCGTCATAAAGCGTGATTTACGGGTAGCTAAAGTTATGCTTTGGCTACCCTCCCCCCTTATGCGATAAGGGTTTCCTCTTCATCCCCACTCTGAATTTATCAATATGCGCCTTTTTAATCGCATATTGCCGTTTTATTCAAACTTCAACAATTATTCATAAACATAAGGGCAAAAATTGTCATAAACTATTACCTGGCTTTTTGGTATTCACGCCAAAAATGGAACACTCACCACGAAAGGAGACGGAATGCACCACGCCACACCGCTTATTACCACCATTGTTGGTGGACTTGTGCTCGCTTTTATCCTTGGCATGATTGCCAATAAGCTGCGTATTTCTCCTCTTGTCGGCTATTTGTTAGCGGGTGTACTGGCGGGGCCTTTCACGCCAGGCTTCGTGGCGGATACCAAACTGGCGCCAGAGCTGGCGGAACTGGGCGTGATCCTGCTGATGTTTGGCGTCGGTCTGCATTTTTCGCTGAAGGACCTGATGGCGGTAAAGTCGATCGCCATACCCGGAGCGATCGCCCAGATAGGGGTGGCGACGCTGCTGGGCATGGCGCTTTCGGCAGTGCTGGGCTGGTCGCTGATGACCGGCATCGTCTTTGGGCTGTGCCTCTCCACCGCCAGTACCGTGGTGCTGCTGCGCGCGCTTGAAGAGAGGCAGTTGATAGACAGCCAGCGCGGGCAAATCGCGATTGGCTGGCTGATTGTAGAAGATCTGGTGATGGTGTTGACGCTGGTGCTGCTGCCCGCCGTCGCCGGGATGATGGAAAAAGAGAACATCGGCTTCGCCTCGCTGGCGCTGGATATGAGCATCACCATCGGTAAGGTGGTGGCCTTTATCGCCATCATGATGCTGGTGGGCCGCCGTCTGGTGCCGTGGATCATGTCCCGCAGCGCGGCGACCGGCTCCCGCGAGCTGTTTACTCTCTCCGTGCTGGCGCTGGCGCTGGGCATCGCCTTCGGTGCCGTTGAGCTGTTTGATGTCTCCTTTGCCCTGGGGGCGTTCTTCGCCGGGATGGTGCTGAACGAATCCGAGCTGAGCCACCGTGCGGCGCACGACACGCTGCCGCTGCGCGATGCGTTTGCCGTGCTGTTCTTCGTCTCCGTCGGGATGCTGTTCGATCCGCTGGTACTGATCCAGCAGCCGCTGGCCGTGCTGGGCACGCTGGCGATCATTATTTTTGGTAAGTCGCTCGCGGCTTTCTTCCTGGTGCGAATGTTCGGCCACTCCCCGCGCACGGCGCTGACCATTGCCGCCAGCCTGGCGCAGATTGGCGAGTTCGCCTTTATTCTGGCCGGTCTGGGCATGGCCCTGAACCTGCTGCCACAGGCGGGGCAAAATCTGGTGCTGGCGGGGGCAATCCTCTCCATCATGCTAAACCCGGTATTGTTTGCCCTGCTGGAAAAATACCTCGAGAAGACCGAAACCCTCGAAGAGCAGACGCTGGAAGAGGCAACGGAAGAAGAGAAGCAGATCCCGGTGGATATTTGTAATCACGCCCTGCTGGTGGGCTTTGGCCGCGTCGGCAGCCTGCTCGGCGAGAAGCTGATGGCGCAGGGGATCCCGCTGGTGGTGATTGAGACGTCACGCACCCGCGTGGATGAGCTTCGCGAGCGCGGGATTCGTGCGGTGCTGGGCAATGCGGCGAACGAAGAGATCATGGAGCTGGCGCATCTGGACTGCGCCCGCTGGCTGCTGCTGACCATTCCAAACGGTTATGAAGCGGGTGAGATTGTGGCCTCCGCGCGTGAGAAGTGCCCCGGTATTGAGATCATTGCCCGAGCGCACTATGACGACGAGGTGGAGTACATTACCGAGCGCGGCGCGAATCAGGTGGTGATGGGCGAGCGTGAGATTGCGAACACCATGCTGACGCTGCTGACGAAGCCGCCAGTTGAAGAGGCGGTTACGGGGTAAGTTTGCTGCGGCCTGATGCCCTCACCCTGGCCCTCTCCACAGGGAGAGGGAACAAATACTAAAAACGGCAACCACAGGTTGCCGTTTTGCTTTTACCTGTCCCAGTACGCCTCTTCGAGGCTGTCTTCTCGTTCCGGCAGTCCACGCGTTAAGCGTGGAGAATGCTGGTTCAGCACCTGGTAGCTCACGCGGTTCGCGTACTTGCACACCTGCGCCAGCGACGAATAGGTCAGCCAGCTGAACTTGTGCTTGCTGGAGTTCGGCACGTTAGTTTTGTGATAGGCGTTCGCGGTAATGTCATGCAGCAGCGCGGCCAGCGCGCCGTCGCCCGCGCCGTTAGTGTTCATGATCTTCTCCGGCCCGCCCATATACGGCGCAATGTGGGAGTAGATACGCAGCGGATTCACGCAGTCTTTGTGGCGCATGCCGCGGCTGAACTCGTACTGGTTGAACTCCGCAATCGCCCCCGGCAGCAGCGGGTGCTGGGTTTTGCGCTTGCTCTCTTCTTCCGTGAACCCCGCCATATACAGCCCAACCGGACCCGCGGTGCAGAGCACCAGATCCACCCAATCCAACGCTTTGTCGGACGCCAGTAGCGGATCGCTTTCACCGGTAAGCGCCTCGGCCTCTTCTTCGTTCATCGCCAGAATGGAGACGTGCTCTTTCAGGAAGGTCTGCCACCACTCCGGGTTATCGGCAATCACGAATTTGGTGCCCAGCGTCAGAACGACGGGCACGTCGTACTTTTTCGCGTACTCAATCGCCTTCATGGTCGCCTCAGGCATCGGCTCGCCCGGCTTGCAGCGCACCAGGTAGGAGGTCAGCACCAGCGCAGACGCGCCCGCGATCACCTCTTCGGGAATGCTTTCCGCGCGCAGCTTGTTCATGTGGCCCGGGCTGATGGCAAAGGTACGCTCGCCGGATTCGCCGATCAGCGTAAAGCAGCGGCCAATCGGCCCGTCTACGCCCTGGAGATAGTTAAGATCGGTGCGGCTGGAGGTGTTACACAGGTAGCGGTAGGCGTAGCCACCGATTTCGATATTGCTGCACATCACGCCGAGCAGCACCGAGCGGTCATCTGCCAGCACCGAGTAGTTGTGCATGGTGTTGCCGATGGTGCCGCCAGCGAACTGATGGGTAATCAGATTTTCGCGCACCAGCTCCTGGTACAGCGCTTCGGCAACGTCGTCCTCAATCACCAGCGAGTGACCGGCGCTCAGACCGTAACGGGCGACAAACTCATCATCCACTTTCGCTTCAATGTCCACCAGCGTCTGGTCGATACCGACAACCCAGGCCGCGCTGGTTTCATTTTCAGGCTGGATTTGCTGCAGGAGCGGATCGCGGGCATCGACGGGAAAGTAGTGTTTGGATTTGCGTTTACCGGGAAATTTCATGGTCTGAACTGTACGAAGAATATGGGCCGGGAATGGTAGCACAAACCCGGCCCGGAGTGCGATCAGCGGCTGTTCGTCACCAGCGAGACCATCATGTCGATATGCTCAGGTGAGTCGTTAAGCGCCGGAATGTACTCATACTTTTCGCCTCCGGCCTCAAGGAAAAATTCCCGGTTTTGCACCGCGATCTCCTCCAGCGTTTCAAGACAGTCCGCCGAGAAGCCCGGCGACATCACCTGAATGTGCTTCACGCCCTTCTCGCCGAGCATTTTGAGGGTTTCATCGGTGTACGGCGTCAGCCACGGCTCGCGGCCAAAGCGCGACTGGAAGGTCATCATCACCTTCTCCGGCGGCAGGCCAAGGGCGGAGACCAGCTCGCGGGTGGTATCGCGGCAGCGCTGGGGGTAATCATCCCCTTCATTGGCGAAACGTTGCGGAATACCGTGATAGGAGAGCAGCAGCAGATCCGGTTCGCCGTGCTTTTCAAACGATGCTCGGGCGCTGTTGGCAAGCGCCTTAATGTAGAGATCGTTATCCGCATAATCGCGAATAAAGGTCACGCCCGGAATGCGGCGACGCGTCTTCAGAATACGCGCCAGCTCGTCCCAGACGGCGGCCACCGTCGAGCAGGAGTACTGCGGATACAAGGCCAGCACAACGATATGATCCACGCCCTGTGCCAGCAGCGCGTCGACGGCGCTTTCCAGAGAAGGTTTACCGTAGCTCATGCCGAGTGCGACGGGCATATCCGGCAGACGGGCGGCCAGCGCTTTTTCCTGACGACGGCTGTACACCATCAGCGGCGAGCCCTCTTCCATCCAGACGGACTGATAAAGTTTGGCAACGCGCGGAGAGCGAATCGGCAGAATGACGCCACGCAGCAGCGGCCACCACAGCAGTCTCGGAAAATCCACGACGCGCGTGTCGCTTAAAAATTGTCGCAGGTAGCGTTTTACCGCCGCTGGAGTGGGTGCTTCTGGGGTGCCCAGATTGGCAAGCAGGATGCCGGTTTTCGCCTGACTCATTCACGCCTCTTAACCATTTGATAGGTTGTCAATTGTAGCGGAAATGCGTTTAAACGAAACCCATTGCTGTAATAGGTAAGATGAGAATATTTCTCACCCGGAAACCCGGGTGAGAGGCGCGTGATTAGCCGAGGATTTTTTCCAGCTCTGCACGTACGTCAGCCACGGCTTTGGTGCCGTCAACTTTGGCGTATTTGGTGTTACCCGCCTGCGCTTCTTTGGTGTAGTAGCCAATCAGCGGCGCGGTCATCTGATGGTATTCCACCAGGCGTTTACGCACGGTCTCTTCCTGATCGTCTTTACGGGTGGTCAGCTCTTCGCCGGTCACGTCGTCTTTGCCTTCAACCTTAGGCGGGTTGAATTTGATGTGGTAAACGCGGCCAGAGGCAGCGTGCACGCGACGGCCAACGATACGGTCAACGATCAGCTCGTCCGGTACGTCGAACTCCAGCACGTAGTCCACGTTGATGCCCGCTTCTTTCATGGCGTCAGCCTGAGGAATGGTGCGCGGGAAGCCGTCCAGCAGGAAACCGTTACGGCAGTCTTCCTGCGCAATGCGCTCTTTAACCAGCGCGATAACCAGCTCGTCGGTTACCAGCTTGCCTGCGTCCATGATGTCTTTCGCTTGTTTACCCAGCTCGGAGCCAGATTTTACAGCGGCGCGCAGCATGTCACCGGTGGAGATTTGCGGAATACCGTATTTCTCCATGATGAACTGAGCCTGAGTTCCTTTACCCGCGCCCGGAGCGCCAAGCAGAATAATACGCATTGCGAAAATCCCCTCAAATGTCGTTTCAATTTTTCAAAAGCGCTAAACAATACCACCAGAACGGGCGTGGCTCAAGGAAGGCGGGAAGGCTGAAACGGTTAATGGGGGGAGATAATTTGGGAGAGTGCGGTCTGGTGCCCTCACCCCGGCCCTCTCCCACTGTACAGTCCGGGGACATGGTAGACAGGTGTTCGGGGACATGGTGAACACTTTTTAACATCCTTTACCCATGGTG